>JANNSS010000336.1:0-3439 GCA_031402955.1 Saprospiraceae bacterium | reverse complement strand
CGTGCGAAATATTTTAAAATAAACAATCCTACTTCGGAATGGCGCATTTTGTTGTCTTCAACTCTGCTTCGAAGAAAAGGCATACGATAAGCTTAGTTGAAGCACTCTATTTTTCCCTTCAGAAAAACCACCGAGATCCTGCCCCATTTCGTCTACAAATTTGATTTGCATGACATTGGTAAATCCAAAACAATAACGCAAGGTCAATCCAAAACGCTTGGTCATTTGATAGGTTACTCCAGCATCGAGGCCAAAGTCCCAGTCGCTGTAATATTCCTTGTCTTGGTTGGACTCCTGGTCCTCAATTTCAAATTCCCCGGCCAGCCGATAACTAAGTTCAGGACCAATATGAAATAAGAAGTGCTCCCCTGCTTCAACACCCATAACCAATGGCATAGAAAGGTAAACAATGTTGAATGTCAGATCTGAGGTAGAAAAAAAATCCTTTAACCTGGTTCCTTTTCGAGAAATCAATAACTCAGGCTGAAAAAAAACTTTTCCACCCAATGGCATATGACTGAATGCACCTGCTTGCCAGGTTAATATCATATCACTATTATCTATGTTGATAGAGGCCAGATTCAGGCCTCCCTTCACGCCAAAGGTTGTTTGAGCCTTTAAAGAACAAAGTGAAAAAAGAACAAATAGCACTGGGGTAAGTAGTGTCTTCATATGCTTTTTTTGAATTGACATCATGCATTCGAAAAACGGGAAATCCAGGTTGATATTGCCTACTAATTCGAAGTAAAAAAAACGGCCTTCTTATACAGAAAGGCCGTTTCTTTTGTTATAAATAATTCCTACTGCTATTTCATATCATAGCATATGATGGTCTTATTCCGCTCGCAGATAAAAACCCTGGTATCTACTTCATCCACAACATAGACTGGAGTGGTATCCGTAATATTGATCGTCTTGTCCACCTTTCCGGTATCCTTATTGACCATCAGGATAGAACGTTTGGACGCTTCATCCTTGGTCATGATAAATTGATGGTCACGTGCATTCCTCGAATTGGAGTAACGTGTCTTTGTCACTTCGAAAAGAGGAGAATCATTGAGATAAACTCCAGCCACTACTTGGGTCTTAGAAGTTCCCTGATCCACAGCATCGGAAGGGCGATATGCTCCCTTTGATAATCTGTCGAGTTGCTCAATGTTTTCCATAGCACCTGCAATATCGATATCGACCCCGGCGATATCAGCACCAAATTGAGCCAGACCAGTAAAGTCAGTTGAAGTAAGCGGTGGGTAGTCCTTCGTATAAATCAACTTTCCCTTTTTGTCAAGAAACGAAATGTGTTGATCGGTATATATTACATATCCGGTTGGACGGGTTTCTGCCAGGAGCGGCGTCTTTTTTGTAACCTTTTCAAGCACGATATCCTCTGCAAATATGGTCATCGCTCCGGTAGCCGGGTCAAACCTATATGCTGTTCCACTCTCAAAGAGGATGACTTTCTTATCGGTTTCATCATAGGTTACAGCAGGTATACTCTTGAATTTGACATCCTTGTCCCATACATCCTTGCCATCGGTATAGTTGATGATATTGGAACGCTCAGTTGAAATATAAAGCACGCCCTTTCCTGTAGTGGTAGCGTAATAGGTGTAGCCTTTCACAGGCGTATCCCAAATCTTTTTTCCTTCGCTGTCTACGTAGGATATCGACCCTTCCTTTTCATCTTTTCCAATCGCTATGTAACCCTTTTCAAAAGGAATGACTTCATCCAGAAATGGAATTTTGTAACTCTTATTCCAGATCAGATCATTTGTCTTTGGATCGATCAGGTTAAACCCTTCAGACTCGACCAGAACGATATTGTTCTTGCTATCAGAAGTGATATCGAGCAGCATCCCTTTCAGTTTAAGTTTTCCTGGCGTAATATCGTTTCCATTCGCAGGGTCCAAAACAGTAAGTTTATTGCTCTTTTTCACACCCATATAAAGGCTATTGTTTTGAGGAGAATAGACGAGCGCCTGAAGTACTTTTTCTGCTTCATGACGCCATTTGATGGTGCCATTACTTGCGTCAATGCCAAAGGCCATCTCCTTCAGACCGACGATAAGATCCCCGCTCTTAGTGAACATAGGCCCTTGATCGACAAAGCTCGTACGGGAGGTTGAATTTCCAATTTGGGAAATCAACCCCTTTATCTCTCCCAGATTGGTCACCCAGGTTTTCGTCATGGTCTTAAGGCTGAAACTCATGAGGAGCTTAGCGTTCTCCTTTGTCATTTCAAACAGAATTATTCCCTGATCAGGCAATAAGTGATAGGTCTTGATACGATAGTTGTCATCCTTCGTGTCATACAACACATCTCCAGTGCTGGAATGCATGATAATTCCGCGGGTTTTACCCATTACCGGTGTGTATTCTGCATAAAATAATGGAAGTCCATCAATATTCTGATAACTCACCTGTACGACTCCCTTCAACTCTGGATTTATCCAGACTTGCTTGCCGGTGTTATTGTCAAGCCCCATGAGGCCTTTAGCTCCTGCAGCAATGATGAAGCCATCATTAGCCTGTTCGATCCACCCTACTTCAGCCAGTGAGGTTGTCATATCTTCTGCCCAAACTTTGGTCTGGGCAAATAATGTCCCTCCTATGGAAATCAGGTAGAGGGCAATAAATGTTGTCACGTAAGACAATTGGTTTTTAAGTAGCATAATGGTTTAAGTTAATTACAGTCTTAATGTATGTTGTAAAATAGTTCGTTCGAAGGCATATACTCAATCTTAAAGGTGCTCAAATATCAATTGGATTACTTCATCCAATTCTTACAATGTGCTGACAGTCAAGTAGATTCTTTAATCGTAATATGGATTTTAATGTCACCTTTAAGATTTTAATCCGGCACCATTTAAATTTCAATATTTCGTTTGCAATTGAAATTTCCAAGGCATGAATATAGAAAAATAATAACTAAGCAAATGGAATCAAGACCCGATAGGAGCTCAACCCCTTTCGGTACAGCTCAAGGACCCAAAGTTGGTCTTAGGTTGACCTAAGACCGCGTACGTTAAATCAAAGAGATCATTGAAACTGTAATAATCAATGTAGCCGTTTTTAACGGCGGGTAACAGAGCAAACAATTGTTCACTAACAACAACTCCAGCACTTGTTGTTTTGGCTCAATACACTAACAAATTTTCATGATCACTCTTTTAATTCGTTGAGCGTAGTCGAAACGTCACCCAGTCAGATCAAAGACTAGATAGGAATTGAAATTTGGATCATCGGACTGGGTAATACTCCCGGTTGCTGAGCGTAGCCGAAGCATCATTTTTCATTCTTCAATATCCTCATCACCTCCTCCTTCCTCCTTCTCGACACAGGTACACTTTCCCCATTCTGCAGCCATAAAAATCCATCGCGATCCATCCTCGATACATATTTCATATTGACCAGATGAGATTTATGTACACGTACAAAT
>JANNSS010000335.1:0-9056 GCA_031402955.1 Saprospiraceae bacterium | reverse complement strand
GCTGGCCGGGTTTTATTCCCGGATATATATTGTCAAATCTCTTGGCCCCACCAGTGATAATGCGATAGGAGAGGCGATAGGTAATAAGTCTCCCTTTTTCATCAACAAGAATAAAGAAGCGGCAAGGAAATATTCGCTGGAAACGATCGAGAAATGCATCGGCTGGCTTCACGTCTACGATATGAAATCAAAAGGCTGGCAATACAGCGGAGGCGATGATCGCGCCCTAACGATTGAGCTGCTCGATCGCCTTCTGTTTCCAGACAACTACCCAGTATTCGCTGAGAACTAAGAGTTACGTTTTGCCCCTAAATCCCCTAAAGGGGACTTCAAGAAGGCAGTATTCAAGTTCCTATGGTGATGAAGTAGGGGCTAAGCGGAATTTCAAGCCCCCTTCAGGGGATTTAGGGGCAATAGCGGTATATCACTCAAAAACTCAAACCCCCTCTTCTCATCATCGATGATAAAGCAATAATGTTGACTGCCATTGCTCACTAACGCAAAAGGTACCCTCAATTCCATATTGTAATGACCTATCTGGTCAAAGGTGAGTTGTGTCACCGAAACTTCAGGCGCTTTAAATTCAGCCAGTAAAACCGGTTTCGCAGTTTTGTCAAAAATAACCAGGTCAAACCTCCGCTGCCTTCCCAGTATATTAAAGGAACGCTCCACAGCAATCAGCTTCGGATTTAGTTTCAGATTTTCAAGGAAATAAATGATCCATAGTTGCCGCACAATCTCCTCCGGAGTGGCACGCACATTCTTACGCCGCACCGGATCGAAGACGACAGACACCCCATTATCGTCTTTACTGATCCGTATACCGGTCTGTAAGGATAAAAGGTCTATGTGCTGAAGCGAAATCATTTTCTTGGAAATGGTAAACGTTAAATGGGAAATGGTAATAAGTAATCAGTAATCCGTAATTTTTTTTTGGATTGCGAAGGTAAGTCCCCTTCATCGAATTTAATACAAACGTAGAGACGCGATTTATCGCATCTCTACGTTTGTATTAAATTCACGTCTCACGTCTCACGTCTCATGCTTCGACCTGCTAACGCGCATCCATGTGCTACAGCTCAGCAACCGCGTCTCACGTCTCACGCCTCATGCCTCACGTCTCACGCTCTCACGCTCTAACGTTCTCACGTTCTCACGCTCTCACGCTCTTACAAGTACTTTCTCCACCCTTACCTCCCCTTGTGCCGTCCGAATCATCAGGAAATAAAGTCCCGGAGGAATGGTCGTTATATCAAACTTGTAATGGCATACTCCATTGACAGGTTTCTCCGATCTATGTGCTACAAGCGTCCCCGTCTGATAAAAGAGAGAGAGTGAAACTGTTTTTGAGTCTTCCAGGGTTAAGGCTACATGAAGTACGTCATCTGCAGGCGTTGGGTATACGCTGATGGACTTAATTGATTTCACAATGGAAGTGGAGGATATTGGATTCACGAATACGGTTATGGAGTCAATGTCAGTGCATCCATTGTCACTTGTTGCTGTTACCGTGTATGTTGTTGTGGCCAACGGACCCACTTCGATGGTCCGAGTGGTTTCGCCTGTGCTCCACAGGAAGGAGATACTTGCAGCTCCGGTTACATTAAGCACTGATGTCCCTCCGGTGTCAATAGTATCGGGTGCGGCGGCTATTGTGAAATTTGGTTTTGAAAGTAAGCTTACCATGACTATGGCAATAGCTCCTCCGCCGGACCCATCCGTGATGGTGACTGAATAAGTGGTTGTCACTGTAGGAAAGACCTGCACTGAAACACCGGTCTGTCCCGTACTCCATAAATATTGTGAACCCCCGCTTGCTGTCAATATTGTAGAATCACCCCCGCATATTGCTGCATCAGATGCGCTGGCGGATACATCCGTAAGCAGATAGCGTTGAATACATTTTGCAGCCAGTGCATTCGCATATATTTCCTGCGGAATCGTCCCGCAACCACTGCATGCAGGAGGAGTGTAATCATCATCAATTACGAAAAAGCACATATCTGTAGCAAGGGGATCATTGCCACCACCGGTATAATCTAAATTCCACCGGCCATTGCATAGCACGGGAACGGCAGGCATATCAAAAGTAGGTTTGGTCCACCATCCTCCACCCACTTTGATGTAAGCCGCAATATTGTAGTCACAGGTATTGAGATCATTAATATGCCCCTTGATGTTATCTGCACTGCCGAGGACCGGTATGTAATCCAGGATCAGCGTATCAGAACCTGCATCAGGAGCTTCATGACATGACCAGGTGTTCTCTACAGGTTCATTAGGTAAAAACAAAGAATCCATGCCTGGTTTAAGCGTTGCATCATTGAAGAAGATTCCCCATCCGTCATCATTCAGCGGAATTTTCCAGGGCTCATCAAAAGCTTCAAAAAAAGTGACCTCCACACCAGTTGCCTCGCTCCAGTCTAGCAGTTCGCGATGATATTGGAGTGCATTTTGAAAAGACGGAATAGCATCGCCTACGACAGGCCCGCTTGTTTTCCAACCGGTTTCTGAAATAATGATCTCTTTTCCGTTGGCGACCGGCAACAAGGATTCGTAGGCCTGATCAAGCCACTGCAGTGCGCACGCGACCGGCTGCCCTTCATAGTACGGATAGATATTGGGAAAAACAAAATCGCATGCATCCACCACATCAGGGTGTTCAATCAACATTCTGTGCACATCAGCAGTTGTTACCGGAATGGTTGGGCACGCTACTTTTACCTGATTGATATAGGCAATGAGTTGAGAGGGGGTTAAGAAATTATTGTAAAGGACTTCGCCCCCGACAATTAACATGTCTGCATTCCCTGCATTAGCTATTTCTATTCCTTTCGCCACCTGTGCAGTGTTCACGAGCATATCTTTCGACAGGAATATCCCAACCATCACCTTCAAGCCCCGTTGTTTGGCTAGCAGTGGTATCTTCTCCAGTCCATTTTGTGTTCCATAGGTTCGGATGCCTTCAACATAAGGCTGGATACTGTCCAGCAAGGAAATGATCTGAGCTTCAGGAATCGTCCCACCCGGGTTCTGACCAACTTTCGTATACGGTCCAAAATTGATCCATTTCAGTTTTACGATTTCACGATCTCGTTGACCTGATAAGTCACCAGATATCAATTGAATTGAAAAAATCAATAACACGATATATAAATGGAATCGGAACATAGGTATGGTTTGGTTTAGTGCAGGGGGAAATATTTTAAACCCGGATATAATGTAGGGGTTCAAAATTTTGAACCCCTACATTATATCGAATTACTAAAGATACATATTTAGCATTACCTCATTTGCCAGAGGTGCGGACCACGGCATGTAAAAGAAAAATCTTCATGTAGGGGTTCAATATTTTGAACCCCTACATGAAGATTCCCGCTCATTTAAGTCTCTGACTTAAATGCGATATGCTTTGCGTCTCCAGACGCTAGAGTCAAATCATCTTCTTTACTAATGCCCCTTGCTCCTTACTCTCTGCTTTTACACAGAAACCCCCGCAAACGTATTTCCCACAAACTGCAGGATCTCATCACGTACACGTCTCACTTCTATATCAGATTCCAGCAGCCAGCCTTTAGACCAGCTGTGAATTACTTTGACACCAATCTTTTCAAGGTCTTCCTGAAACTGAAGATGCCATAGACTGTTAGCAGGCCACTCACCGGTGGGCCAGAAATCACGGACTAAAAGGACGAAAGGATTATTAGGTTCGAGTAATGATTCCACAAAATAATTTTCGTCAGGGTTGAGGCTACGCTCAGATATCTTGTAAGGCATCGGCAATGTGTCAAGCACCTGTCTGTCGAGTTCAGGACCCAGGAGCGAAATCACATTCACTCTGTGCGCCGAATAAATACAAGTCTGCGAAAGGAACGGTGCAAACTGCCGTGCAATGTTGGTCAGGTATTTCAGTACAGATGAATTGCGGTTCTGACTCAATCTGAAGTCTGTGAGCATCGATGGCATATCCAGCTGCTCATGCAGATATCGTTGGTTGAATGGGGGCTCACATGAGTACACATCACATGGCATATCCTGGACTTTTTGCCAATACATTCCCAGGGTAGGGTCTTTGGCTTTGAGTAGTATATAGTTCATTTGCTGCGGAGCCTCTTCTGAGACCGCAGGCATCATGCTTAACGGAAGTATCTGGATCGGGTACCAATTGCTCCGGTTTTCAATACTCATCTCCGCAAAGAATTGTTCTGCTTCAGCACTATCTACAGATGCTTTCCTCGATGTTAATTTACGGATAGCAAGTGCATGTTCCTCACATAGATGATTTCGTCGCTGGCTGACTTCGTTGAGATACTCCGCGATGGAATGGAGACGTATGCGTTCGATCATCTCCTTCATGTTCTCATTCATCATCGCAGGCCATTCTACTTCAAGGGCATCACCTGTCACCAGTTGCGTGATGTACCATTCATCAAAGTAGGTCAGCCAATCGGATGTTGGGGTCAGATGCAATGCCTGTACAATTGCTTTTGCGTTTTCAGGAAACTGATTCTGAAAACCGGCCCAGAAAAAATAGTCTTCAAGATGATGCTGACGTTCTACAATGGCTGTCAGGGCTGAATTCACTTCACGCAACCCTTCTGCACTGCGATGTATACTCAGCGCCTGTGACTCAAATCGCTTTTTAAAATAGCCGCTGATGTTGACATTGTTATACCATTTCAATACATCTTCTTCCCATTCTTTAGTCTCCGCACCCAGACCTGTTTGCTCCGGAGCATTATGGGAATTGAGTCGCTTGAGCTGACTACGGATATGGGTTTCAATAGCATCCTTAGCACCAAACAATTCTACTTTCAGCGTCTGTAGATAATCAATAGCTTCTGAAAGTGTTGGATGTTCTTTGCGTTCTGCAGGGATATTAACCCATGGCTGGCCTGCTTCGATCTCTGCAAGAAGTTCAAGGTATTGTGTCTTGATGGCTTTGCGGTCCTGGCTGATCAGTTTTGCCTTTCGGCTGATCTGGCCTTTAAGTTTATCTGCCAGTTGGCTCATGCTGCTTTCAAATGAAAACGCGTCACCATAGGTCAGGTGTAATTCACGCGCATGGGACAACAGCTTGTCAATCTTGTTGACATAGATATTGATCTCACGGATCCAATAGGTCTTGACATGATTAAAATATCGAAGCATGATCCAATCGGCCCGCTTCAGTAATTCATTTGCCTGGTCTGCCATCAGGGAGATGTACTGCATCACTTCACTCTTGACAAAATCAAGGGAATGATTGACGAGCAGGCTCACATCGAGCAAATCCATATACTCAAATCCATCCTGACGGAGTTTGTTAAGTTTGATGTGGTGCTCAATCTTATTACGCAGGCGTTTGTATTCGGCAGGGGATATCTCAAACATCGGCCTGCTCAACCGGTAAAAAAGCGGATTAACATTGTTATGATTAAACAGGCCCGCAAATTTCTGGATGAGCTCATATCGGTTCGTGCCCGGCCACAGTTCCTGATGAAGTGAAGACCACGGGTTGCTGATGCGCGCAAAATCACCGGAGAGTTTGTATAATTCAATATGGTGGATACTCTCAGCAGGAGAGAGCGGATTGATCACATTCTGAGGGTTGTTAGATCTGGAAGCGATGGGGCTGTATATCGTCCTGTCCATTTTATTTAATGGATAGGTGTTCAGGAGGTCATTAACAACAGATTCATCATCGTACCAGATCACCACCGGCTTGCCTTGTAGTGAATCGGTGGAGGCCATTGCCGCAAGCAGATGCAGGTGGTCTTCCTGTTGGCTGCAGATCCAGCGTTTCCGTGCTCCTGGAAGTGTTGAAAATAACCTGGCTTGCTGTGGGTTGAGGTGGCTACCCAGTATAGTTGCAGTATTCATATGTAATGATCCTTGTTCTGCAAATATTATACTTTTTTATAATATGTAATAGGTTGAGGACAAAAAATATTGCATATTTCTTCAAAGCGCCACCCAAATCCCTATTTCGGCGGTTCCACAATGCCTCCGCTGACCTTTTCGCCGTTCTTGTATTCATATTCCAGGGTCACATTCCCATCCTCATCATAATACCTGAACATCCCGTCCTGCTTACCGTCTTTGTACTCGACTTCCTGCTTCAGCTTAAAGGTCCTGTCATCATATGTTCTGGAAGTGCCCTCCAGTTTATCATCCTTGTATGAACGTGTTTCAACCACTTTACCAAATTTGTAGGCAGTATAGGAACCATGCATTTTGTTTTGCTTGTAATTGAGACGCAGGTCGACCTGGTTACGGAATGACATCCGCATGGATGTGCCTTCCAGCATACCATTAACGAAGTGATTAATTAGGACGATATCCCCTTCAGAGGTATATTCGATCCACTGTCCGGTTTTTTTATCATTCTCTACTAACCCTTCGATATGGACATTGCCCCCGGCATCAAGTCTCCGGGCATATTTGATATTGGATCCAGGGATATCCTCCAGTATCATCCCCGCCAGTTCACCGGTGCCTTCTTCGCCAGGTGCAGCGGTTTGACCTTCTCCTGGTTTGCAGGATGAAATGGTCAGCATGAGGATGCTGATAATGAGCAGTATAGCATTGTTTGTTAATGAAAATTTAAACATGGCTTGTATGGATTAGATAGTGCTATAAATGAAAGTCGTCGTTACAGAATTTTATACTTTTGGCATTCTTTTTTACAGGGGATTTTCATAGACCCAGGTTCAAAAGTTTCACAAATTTGACAAAAAGAAAATGGATATTCTTATCGAAGGCCTTTCAAAGGCATATGACAACCAAAAAGCTGTAGACAATATCTCTTTCGAAGTAAGGACCGGAGAGATTGTCGGCTTCCTCGGCCCCAACGGCGCTGGCAAGACCACGACCATGAAAATGATCACGCAGTTCATCTCTCCGGACGCCGGCAGGATTACGATTGGAGGCAAAGTCATCGCAAAGGAAAATATCAGGGGTTCAATTGGTTATCTCCCTGAGAACAATCCGCTCTATGAGGATATGCCTGTCATGGATTACCTCGCTTTTTGCGGCCAACTGCAGGGCATCAGGAAAAATCAGCTTGAGCAGCGTGTCAGGGAGATGGTCGTCATGTGCGGTCTCAATGAAGAAAAGCATAAGAAGATAGGTGAACTGTCAAAGGGATATCGCCAGCGAGTAGGCTTAGCGCAGGCCATGATCCATGATCCAGCCATTCTGATCCTCGACGAACCAACAACAGGACTAGATCCAAATCAGCGAGTCGAGATTCGCGAATTGATCAAGAGACTCGGCATGCACAAGTCGGTAATCCTCTCCACGCACATTCTTCCGGAGGTTGAAGCAACCTGTGATAGAATCCTGATTATCAACAAAGGACAGATCGTAGCAAACGGAACTGCGGAGACGCTCAGAAGCCAGGCTACAGGAAAGAGTATCCTCTTGGTGGATATCGAAGGAGCCCCAAGACCTGTGATTGAAAAAGAGCTAAGATCGATGCCCGGAATCACCGGTGTTGGATTAAGTCCTGATCATCGCCTCCTCGAAATTGAGTGTACCGATAGTCACCAAACTGCGAGATCAGTATATAAAATGTGTGTGTCTAAAGACTGGATGCTGCTCCAGATGAGTCCGGTCGAAACCCGCCTGGAGGATATATTCCGTAATGTCACCCTCAACTAAAACAACCGATATGAGAGAATCGTGGATCATCGCCCGCAAGGAGCTTAATAGTTTTTTTGATTCGCTTGTCGCCTACATCCTGTTGATCGCATTCCTTGGCTTCAGTGGCTTCTTTACCTGGCTATGGGGTAGTGATGTGTTTTATCACAAACAAGCCAGCCTCAATACTTTTTTCAACGTGGCCTTGTGGTCATTGTTCTTCTTCATCCCCGCGATCACCATGCGACAGTTTGCAGAAGAAAAGAAATCAGGGACCATCGAATTATTATTGACCAAGAGGCTAACCGATCGTCAGCTCGTTATCGGAAAATATCTGGCTTGTCTGTTACTCGTGGCTATTGCCCTCGCATTCACACTACCATATTATGTATCCATTGCGAGACTAGGTAATATTGATCATGGCAGCACCATCACAGGTTATTTGGGTCTACTCCTGATGAGTTCAGCGTATGTTTCCATAGGATTGTTAGCGTCTTCATTCACTAATAATCAGATTGTGGCTTTCCTCCTGGCTTTGCTTGCAGGGGTTGTGTTTCAGTTTATTCTCGGATCTGTTGGATCGGGACAAACCGGTTGGATAGGGAGTCTGCTCACTGACCTGAGCATCCCGCATCATTACGATTCGATGTCGCGCGGGGTGATTGATACGAAGGATGTGCTCTATTTTTTAGCCCTAACCTTTCTGGGTCTGATGTTAACGGAAGTAGTGATCTCTAAAAGAAAGTAGACATGAAACAGGATAGACGAATTTCAACAGCATTGATCATCGGCATCGTCGCCGTAGTCTTTTTGCTTTCACGGCAATATTTCTTCAGGCTTGACTTGACCGAAGACAAACAATTTACCATGAGTAAGGCTACGAAATCGATTCTTCGTGGGCTTGAAGACCCGGTTGATGTCAAAGCGTACTTTTCTGACAATCTCCCTGCTGACCTTGAACGCGTCAAAGCGGATTTTGAAAGCTTGCTGGTTGAATACAACAATATCTCCAAAGGCAAGGTGAACTACCGCTTTATCAATCCTGGAGAAACACCTGAAGCAGAGCAGGAAGCTGCACAAAATGGTATTCAACCTATTTTGATCAACGTGCGCGAAAAGGATGAAGCCTCCCAGAAGAAAGCCTTCATGGGTGCGGTCATTGAATATGGTGATCAGAAAGAGATCATTCCATTTATCGGACAGGAGTCTGCGATGGAGTATGATCTCACCACAGCGATCAAGAAAATATCCGTGAAGGATAAGCCATCACTTGCACTCATCCAGGGACATGGTGAACCCCAGCCGAATCAGATGATTCAGGCGATGCAGGCGTTGAGTGTCATCTATAATATTGAAAGTTACGACCTGGCGGTAGAGCCAACGATTCCGGCTCGTTACCAGGCTGTGTTACTTTTCAATCCAGTCGATTCATT
>JANNSS010000334.1:0-6953 GCA_031402955.1 Saprospiraceae bacterium | reverse complement strand
GAGGAGGAATTGATCTGGCAGTGGATGGAAGGAAAGGGGTTGTCGTTTGATCAGTAAATGGTGAGAGAGTAAGAGCGTGAGAACGTGAGAACGTGAGAAAGTGAGAACGTGAGAACGTGAGAGCGTGAGAACGTGAGAACGTGAGAACGTGAGAGGTACAGTGAGTGATCTTAACTGCGCCTCTGCGGCTCTGCGCGATTTTTTTATTAGCACTTAGATTAATATTGGTGAAACCCCTAATTTTCATGTACCAAAGTTGAAAACATGGAAATTCAAACGATTCAAAGTAAGATCTACGAGATCCGGGGTCAAAAAGTTATGCTTGATTTTGATCTTGCCCACCTTTATGCAACAGAAACAAAGGTGCTGAAGCAAGCTGTTCGCAGAAATATGCAGCGATTCCCACCAGACTTCCTTTTTGAACTAACAAAAGAAGAATACCAGGTTCTAAGGTCACAAATTGTGACCTTAGAACCTGGAAGAGGAAAGTATAGTAAGTATACTCCTTTTGCTTTCACTGAGCAAGGGGTCGCTATGCTGGCGAGCATTCTCAACAGCCCAGCATCCAATGAAACTTTTTTATAAGAAAGGAGTAAAAGAATCACTTCGAATAGGCACTTAATGTGACACGAAATTGTCTGAGCCGCGAGGACGGCCTCTTTCTGGTCATAAAGCCAGAAAGAGGTACAAGTGAAAATGAAAAAAGCGAGACAGCAAACGAGAAAGCTAAGCTTATGCTCCTGCCAACAAGCGAGTTTTTCGTGTCACTAGATTTTTTGTTACTTTTTGATCAATGCAAAAAGTAAACGAATTCCCCACGCTTCGTGCGAAACGAAATCTCCTTTAAATTGTTCGCTATCTTGAAAACTGTTCAAAGCATACATTGCACCCTATGAAATTGGTCTATAAGACATACGGCACCGGGCATCCGGTTATCATCATGCATGGCCTCTTTGGCAGCGGAGACAATTGGCGTTCCATCGCCCGAATGATGGAACCTCATTACCAATCGATCGTCGTAGATATGCGCAACCACGGCCGGTCTCCCCATGATCCGGAGATGAACTTCCAGGTCATGGCAGATGATATCCTTGAATTGATGACTGATCTCAGAATGGACAAAGTTTCACTCCTTGGACATTCCATGGGAGGTAAAGTAGCCATGAAATTTGCCTTACTTCATCCTGATATGGTAGAGAAACTCATCGTAGTAGACATTGCACCCAAATACTATCCTCCCCGCCATGATACCGTCATCGAAGCGATTGAGTCCATCGATCCCAAACAACTGACCGATAGAACGGAAGCAGAAAATGCCCTGGCGAGGTTTCTTGGCAATGACCAGTCCACGATCCAGTTTTTGATGAAAAACCTTTCCCGACTACCAGAGGGCGGATTTGAATGGAAGCCAAACATGCCCGTCATCATTGACGCCTATTTGCATCTGATTGAAGATGTCACTTCTACTGAGCCGTTCAATGAGCCGGTTTTATTTGTCCGCGGTGAAAAATCCAGATACATCCTTGATGGCGACATCCCTCATATCAAGGACCTTTTCCCTAATTCCAGCCTGGTCACTATCCCAGGAGCCGGTCACTGGGTGCATGCTGACACACCGGAATCCTTTGCAAAAGTTGTCCTGAGCTTTCTAAGTGATTAAGTATCAGATGTTAAATTTGTAACCCCTGCTTCGTGACCCCTTGCGGCATACCCCTATAAATCCTTAACTTTGAATGCTTTTTGAAGTTTTCACATACCCTATGAGATATGGTTGGTCATCGTTACTTGTTTCTCCTCTTTTGTCTATTTGGTTTTTCACATCTCTCCGGCCAGATGGTCGTTGGGACGGATACGCTCATAGGCAATGAATGGATCACGTATCGCCAGAATTATTTCAAGTTTACTATAGATGCAGATGGAGTATACCGCATCCCCTACTCAACCCTATCAGCAGCAGGTCTATCCACGAATGCCCCGGGTAGTGAAATCAGGATATACTCCCTGGGCAACCAGGTGCCTTTGTTTGTGAGTTCGGATGCAGTTTTAGGATCAAGCGATTTTATAGAATTCTATGGCTTCAAAAATAAAAGTGAACTAGACTGGCATTTGTTTCGTCACCCGGATACCGATTTGCTGCATCCTGACCATAGTATGTACACGGATCAGAGCGTCTACTATCTGACCACCGAAGGAGGTGATCAACCTTTGAGAGTGAATACACTCGTTAATGACCTCTCCAATCCACCTGCAGCAGAGCCATCCTATGTCCATAGAGAAATCCTTGATTGGAGTGACACGGGTAATGATCCATATCTGCCTATCTCAGGTGGTGGCGCGATCTCTTATTCCAGCTATTTGCATGGCGAGGGATTTGGCAAAGCTGCCGAATCGAACAGTACCACTCAAATCGTTTCATCAAACAGAGCAGCTGGTCCGGATGCAACCCTGCGTATCCGACTCACCAGCACCAATCATGGCAACCACAATTTTGTTGTTACCTGGAATGGAACTTTGCTTGATACCATTTTTGCTAAAAACATACAGATCAAGGATACCACCTTTAGCATTCCTCTCAACCTCATTGAGGATAATAATCAGGTCAATATCAGCAATACAAATTCACTGAGCAGACACTCACTGGTGACAATGGAACTAGCCTATCCTCGTCTTCCGGACGCAAGTGGATCTGACGAAATACTCATCTACCCAACCATAAAATCCGGAGCTCAATATTTTGTGTTTGATGGCTTCCTGCACAATGGCAATCAACCAATACTCTATTCCACAGATGGCCTATCACGCATGGTGGCTGAGATCAATGCCAACAACCAGGTACATTTTGTTTGGCCCCAGGTTTCGCAGGAAATGAGCTTGCGCCTGACGAACCCATTGTCGTCCATTCATATCATTCCAACACTGACAGAAAAAGTATTTACAGATTATACCGGTGACAATACAGAATACGTAATCATCACGCATCCGGAGCTCATGGAGATCGGCACAGAGAGTGAGTACGTTCAATACCGGACCTCTGCAGCCGGTGGTGCGTATCAGGCTAAAGTGTATTCCATCCTGGAGCTCTATGATCAATTTGGCTATGGTATAGAAAAGCATCCACAGGCTATCCGCAATTTTGTAGAGTTTATGCACCGAAAATGGCCTGCAGCAAAAATGATCTTTATTGTAGGCAGAGGAATTGAATACAATCGCTCACGCTATTCCAACGGTACCTGGGAATCTGCTTTTTTTGTGCCTACCTGTGGGCGTCCGGGTAGTGACAACTTACTGGCTGCAACGCTTTGGGAACTTGTCCCAAGATATCCGATCGGTAGGCTAGCAATCACTGCGTCACAAGGCATCGATGATTACCTTGACAAGGTTAAAGAACATGACCTGTCCCGTTACACCAGTCAGGTCCTCGCTGAAAAAAAATGGATTAAAAATGTGATGCACCTGGGGGGTGGAAAGACAACATCAGAGCAAGACGACTTTGAACATACCCTGGGCATCCTTGGAGATATTCTGTCCACCTCAGATTATGGGGCTTCTTTAAGTTTTTTTCAAAAAAATTCAACAGATGAAATCGGGGAAACCGAATCAGCCCAGATCCTCAAACTACTAAATGAAGGTTGTGGTATCATTAATTATCTGGGACATTCCGCCACGAGCACGTTTGAGTTTAATATCAATGATCCGGCGGAATGGAACAATAAAGGCCGCTATCCGATATTCAGTGCTATGGGTTGCAGTGCCGGCCAGATTCATAGCCCATTATTAAGTCTCAGTGATAATTATACGCACATCAAAGATGAAGGTGCCATTGCTTTCATCTCCGGTTCTGGATCGCAGTTTGCAAACGCACTCACTGCATGGGCTCGTCCCTGGTACAATTATTTTGGAAATCTTGATTACGGTACTACACTTGGTGAATCGATCCTGTTTGGTCTTACAGCATTGAGGAATTTTATTAACCTGGATGCACAGGGATCAAATTCTTACCGGTACCTGCTCGAACAACAAACCTTTCAGGGAGATCCTGCATTACAACTGCATCCATTCCCGGGACCTGATTATGTTGTTGATCGAAATTCCGTTTCTATATCACCAGAAGTCCTCAATACAAAGTTAGACTCTTTTGACTTGAGTTTTGCAGTAGCCAACATCGGGCGAAATCTGCGGCAGAAAGTGAATTACAGGATTCAGATCTTGTTACCTGATGGACAGCGTTTTTTAGTAAAAAATGATACCGTTTCGGCTGATGTTTTTAATTCCATAGTGACGGCCCGCATTCCTTTACAGACCGGTGGAAAATCCGGCTCCTTTAGGTTGCTGGTAAGTATTGATCCGGAAAATGGCATCGAAGAATTACCTGCTCCAGCTGCTGAATCCAATAATGAATTGATCGACAACCTTGGATTTGAAGGCATAGCGTTTTTTGTGGTGGACAATCTTATTACTGCCGTGTATCCACCTGATTTCAGCATTGTCAACAAAGCTATTCCGGAGCTGGTCGCTACCGGCAGTAATGCATTCAGCAAGTCAGTAGACATCGCTTTTGAAATTGACACTACTGCATTGTTTAATAGCCCTGCCCTGGTGAGGGATAAATTTAATGACCACTCTTCAACCCTCATCTGGTCTCCTCCGATCAATTGGATTCCAGACCAAGTCTACTACTGGCGAGTGAGTACGGATAGTATTTCTCCTGAACAAGGATATCTCTGGAGTAAAAAATCATTCCTCTACAAACCAGGAAGTTCTCCAGGCTGGAATCAATCTCATTTTCATCAGTTCACCGCCAATGATCTGGATGATCTTCTGGCGGATAGTCTCAAGCATACATTTACATTCGGTTCGTCATCACGTAATTTCAGTATCCTAAACCGATTCCATGACCTGGCGCAGGGTTTGATTCCACGAGTGACAGAAGATGGTGTGATCAAGGCAGAATTTTTCACAGGCTTTCGCAATCGTAATGTACAGGCATTTGTGGTGGCGATAGATTCCCTCACAGGTGATTATATCTATAACCCTAACCCGGGACTTTATGGATCAGCAAATCATCTTTCTTTCGATGCCAAAGTCTTTCCATACAGGACTGATCTGCCTGAGAGTCGTCAGGCATTGATCGATTTTGTAGAGAATGTGATCCCGTCAGGATATTATGTCTTCTTTTATACCTATCAGCAAACTGCTTTCCCCGATTATTTTCCTGAACTATGGGAAGCGGATGAGGCTATCTATGGAAAGAGTATTTTTTCGATGATCGAAAAACAATATCCTTCTTCCGCGATCAGAACCCTTGGAATGACGGGCAGTAAACCATACATCGTTTTCTTTCAGAAAGACAGAGGAGGCATCCAGGAGTTGATCGCACAGGACACTTCAGAAGCTATTTCGATGAGCCTGGACATCAAGGGGTCACGCACACAAGGCGCACATGTATCACGCATCGTCGGACCTGCTTCCCAATGGTATTCGATACAATCAGAAACAAAAGTAAATGCTGCAGATACAGCCGGTATAAACCTCCTTTCTGCCATTGCTCTTACTGCAGATCTGTCAGACACGCTCGTGATTTCAACAAAGCTCCTTTCTCAGGATACCATCATCGTAGACATAGATGCAGCTGTATATCCTTATATCCAATGGAATTATACTACACAGGATAGTGTCACGTACGATCCATCAGATATAAAGTACTGGAGGGTCTTGTATGAAGGGTATCCAGAATTTGTCATCCAACCTGATCTCGGATTTGAATTTGAATCCGATACCCTGAGCAGAGGTGAGACCATGCGTCTGTGGACTAACATTGAAAATGTCAGCCCATACCCTATTGACAACCTGCCCGTATCGCTTCGCATCATCAGTGAAGACAATACCACGGAATTACTATCCACCACGATACCTCAACTCAATGGAAATAGTGTGGCACCGGTGGAGTTTGAAAAAAATACTGCTTCATTGGAGGGAGATTACCAGGTGTTGATGGAAGTCAATCCGGGTAGGACTATATCGGAAATCAATTACAACAACAACATAGGCATCGTACAAATGCATGTGCAAGCTGACAACGCGAATCCAATACTCGATGTCACTTTTGACGGATACCACATCAAAGACGGAGACCTGGTGGCCTCCAATCCCCTCATCATGATCCAGTTGCTTGATGAAAATAACAGTCTCAGGCTGGATGACACATCATCGTTTATCATGCACCTTGAATACCCTTCAGATATCGAGGGTCACCGTATTTATTTTTCTCAACCCTGGGTAACGTTTGTCTCTTCCCCTGCATCAGGCCAAAATGTAGCTACTGTTGAATTGAGACCGGATTTGTTTGAAAACGGGATATACACTTTGCAAGTCAATGCTAAAGATGCCTCGGACAATTCTGCAGGAGAAAACGATTACATGGTTTCGTTTGAAGTGATCAATGGCAAGGCTGTTTCTTATATCTATAACTACCCGAATCCTTTCAGCAGCTCAACCCGATTTATCTATACCTTGACTGGTCCCGGTTCACCGGCATTTTATAAAATTGAAATCCTGTCGATCACGGGTGTCCTGATACGCGAAATCACACAGGAGGAATTAGGACCATTGGCTCCGGGAACTCATATGACCTCTTACACCTGGGATGGAACTGATCAGTATGGCAGTGAAATCGCAGCAGGTATCTATCTCTACCGGTTGGTTGCCAGGGATGAAAACAATAAGGATTATGAACGCTATGATCCGTATGGCGATAGTGATTATAATGCGAAGGGATGGGGCAAGATGATCCTGGTCCGATAACTTCGCTTCTATTTCAGGCATACCATTTACACATATCTTAAAAAGGGGAAGCCGTTGCAGGAGTTTGCTCCTGCGACCATGAGAATTCCAATATAGATTCTCGATTGGAATTACATTGGGTATCTGTTTAGTCGCAGGAGCAAACTCCTGCA
>JANNSS010000333.1:0-10700 GCA_031402955.1 Saprospiraceae bacterium | reverse complement strand
GCATCGATGATCACCGGTGATTGTTTGTAGTTGGCCAGATTTTCCACACCGACATAGACTTCAAAGCTCTTATTAAATACTCTCGTGATTTGACCCAGAATCAACAAGTAATCCGGGGATTGCCTTGCTAATTGAAATACTTCAGGATTCGTTTCTGTATCAGGGATACGCTGCGTCCCGGTATTCTGTGCCGTCATGCTTACCCTCCAATGGCCTTTGTAGGTGGCGACACTGGATACGTAAGACACATTGATAAAAAACCTGGAGTCAGGTGTGAAGATTTGTCTCCTCAACCCTTCATCACGATAGGCGATTTGTGAATCCTGCAATTTGACAGCAACCTTCAGGTCTACCCTCTTTAGGATTTCATACTGCGCTTCAGCCTGGAAGGTGTTTGCATATGATTGTCCATCCAGATTGTAAATCCATAATTGCTGCGGATTGATGTCCAGATCTGCAATCGCCCGGTTGGTAAAGCGGGTATGAAAAAAATCTACTGAGACCAGACCACTTCGGTAATCAATTGTAAATTCCTTGGTCACACTGGCACCAAAATTCCACGCCTTTTCCATTTCAAGTCCATTGTATGGAAAGTTATTTTGCGTTTGCCCAGGCTCCCCTATTGTCCAGTCGCGCGCGCTTGCAAGCCATCCGAGATTCTCAGCAACAGGAAGCGGCGTCCTCATTCCACTGCCGCCTGACATACGAAACACCAGGCTCTCTGATGCTGCATATCGGAGATGCAATCTCGGATTGAACAACCAACCATATAGGTTATGATGATCCAGGCGAGCACCTCCTACAACTGTAATGAAATCATTTGGCACATAGGTGTATTCAAAAAAAGCGCCAGGCACTATTTCCTTAAAGTCGTAATGCGTATTGATTAATTGTTCCTTGTAGTCTTCATATCGGAAACTAAGCCCAGTCACATACTTATGCCTGCTATCACCGATAATGGATTGGTACAACCAATTTCCGTACAAGGAAGTCTGGTCTGCATCATACAACGTATGACCAATTTCAGCCTTCTGCACGTGTCTGGTGAATCCCCATTGTGAGCCAATGGAATTGTAGCGCTTTTTAGGAAACACATAACCAACCTTTGCAAAAGCCTGCACCCTGTCGATATCAATCGGTGTACGATACAAGTCATGCGTATCTCCATCATGACTCACTTGTCCACCTTCCTTTCGGTCTTGAACATATTGAACATTTAACTGTCCTTCCACCCCGCTTTTATTGTTGTGGTAGTCCCATCGATTGGCCAGTGTCAGCAGGCTGCCCTTTGGCATATCCATAAATCCATCATCGTTTCGATCATGTTCGGTTGGATAAAGACTGTAATGGGCAAGCAATGCTGTACTAAACATAGGGCTGACATCCTTTCTGGTAAATATATTGAGTTCAGAACGGTAGGCCTCGCTAAAATAACCATTGATCAGTAGCTTATCCTTGTCGAATGGTTTCTTCAACTCCACATTGATCTGTCCGGTCATACTTTCATATCCCTGAACTACGGAGCCAGCACCTTTGCTGATCTGGATGGATTCAACCCAGGCGCCAGGTGTATAGAGCAGACCAAAGGGGATGGCGAGTCCTCTGGCTCCAGGCATTTGCTCCTGGCTGATGAGCGTGTATTTTCCAGAAAGGCCGAGCATCTGGATTTCCTTAGCCCCTGTTACTGCATCTGTGAAACTCACGTCAACCGTAGCGTTGGTTTCAAAACTTTCTGACAGGTTGCAGCATGCCGCTTTAAAGAGTTCTTCACTCGAAATGTTCTGGACCTGTAATGCATCCAGAAAAGAAACCTCTGTAGTTCGTTTTCGGTGTACTATAGTGACTTCACCCAATAGCTTTGATTCCTCTTTGAAGAGAACTGACAAATATTTACCCTGGGCAACTTCGACCGTATCCGGTTCGAATCCAAGGAATTGAAAAATCAGTTTGTCTCCATCATTTGCACCGCGTGCGATAAAGAAATACCCGGTCGAATCTGTAGTGGTATACCTGGTACTTTTCAACCAGTATACATTGGCAAACTCAATAGGGACCAAACTGCCATCCAGCTTTTCTTCCATCACTACACCGCGCACGGAAATATCCTGAGCACTACCTGCCTTCAGCATGAGGAAGAAGGCAGTCAGTGCTAGTATGATATGTCTCATCGTGGTTAGTGTTTTTCGATGCCGCTATCATACTGACAGCAACCCGGCAACTTTGCATAGCCCTTTGGATCAGCATCAGCGAGTTCAGACTTGTGTCCGGCTTTGGCCAGTGCGTCAGCTACTTTTTGCTTATCCATCTTTGAAGAACCTACCAGGACCAGCATGTCTGTCTGGATATCCCATTCAGCTTTCTTAACACCTTTTACATCCAGTGCCGCGGATTCGATGCGCTCTTTGCAATCGCCGCATATGCCGGTGACCTTAAAGGAAACCGTTTGTTCCATTCCCTTAGCAGGTTTAGATGATTGGGCGAATGAAGAAGATGATATTCCGATGACCATGAAGGTGCAGAGGAGGAAGCTATATACACTATGATTGAATGATTGAATGATTAATGATTTCATTTTTGTGAGTTGTGAGTTGTGAGTATTTTATGAATACTATACCTGTAGGGTATATTAGGTCTAACGATAAGGGGCTATAACTTCAAATATTCAGATATACTGAATGATTGGATCATTGACCTTAAACATTAAACAACATTATGAAATCGGTCAGGCGTAGAAAATGAGTGCCTGATGGAGGATGTATATGGGTGGTCCGGAGTCCGTATGTATGCCCGGGATACTTATCGGCGATACCTGTTCAGTAATTTTTACTACAGGAATAGAAGAAATAAATGCGACTGGAGTGATCAGGTCCCATTTATCAAAATGGGGGATCAGGGAGATGTTGTCCTGGATCAGGATATTGACCTTGTCATCACAACAATCACTGGCATCGTTGTTACAACTCTTAGACTCTTCCTTTTTGCAACAGGCTTTTGGATCAACCACCTCTTCATGGTCAGTGCAACCTATGCTGAAGAAAACCGAAACGGATTCGAGCACGCCTTTGCAGTAATGCCTATGCAGGGGAAGCCCTACCTGCGAGAGCAGGATAATGGCAGTAAATGCATATGACAAAACCAGACGGGCCATAATTACTGTCAAAAATAGGGTGTTTTTAGATACTATACGGCTATAACAGGCAGATTAAGAAAAAGTTACCCTAATTGGCCAAGTCTGTCCGGGCCCACCGATCCGCTAATTCACCGTGTGGATCGATCACATGCCGGATTATTTAATCAAAATGAAGGTGGATTAATCTTTAGTTAATACATGGGGTCTAAGGCTATAAACCCCTTACTTTTGAGAAAGTGATTCTACAGTTCTTCCTATATCTGCTGCTTGCAAGCCCCCTTCGGGATGGGTTTGGATCCTATCCGCCATCAGGTGGTGCCATAGGGGACAGTCTTACGGTTTATGTATTTCTCCATGATGAGTGTGTAATCTCGCAGTTTTTCACCCCGGAACTGACGAGGCTGTTTGAGAAGTATAAGTCAAAGAAGGTAGGATTTGTGGGTTATTTTCCAAATCCTGCTGCCTCCCCTGAAAAAATGAGTGGGTTTGCTGAATCTTATCATCTGGACTTTCCGTTGATCCAGGACCAACAGAAAGCTATGGCCCAAAAATTTGGTGTCACGATCACTCCTGAAGTAGCCGTCTGGGATCACCGGCATGACCAACTCATCTACCGGGGACGAATCGATGACAGCTATGTACGGGTTGGAAAGCGAAAATTGCATCCGCAGCACTTTGATCTGCAAGAGACCATTGATGCGTGGCTTTCAGGCGTTTATCCTCAAACCCTGGTCCAGGCACAGGCGATTGGTTGTTTTATTAACTTTACGGAATAAGGAGGCAGGAGATAGGAAGCAGGAGATAGTGGTTTAATTAAACATAAAGAAAATTATTACGCATGAGATCATTATTGTCTGTTACTTTTTTCATGGCTGCGGCTTCGGTATTGTTTGGTCAGGAGGTTACGTTTACGAAAGACATCGCGCCGATCATTTACAATAAATGTGCGCAGTGTCATCGGCCAAATGAAATAGGTCCGTTTTCGATGACCAATTACGATGAGATCAAGCCATGGGCGCCATCGATCAAATACGTTACGGGTATCCGGTACATGCCCCCATGGAAAGCGGATCCTGAATATTCAAGATTCCAGGGAGAACGCTTTTTGTCCCAACAAGAGATAGATCTCATCGCGGAGTGGGCAGATAATGGTGCACCTTATGGCAATGCTTCTGAAGAACCTGATCTACCTGAATTTCCGACCGGATCACAGATCGGTACTCCTGATCTTGTCCTGCACATGGCGCAGGCTTATGAGCACCATGGTGGTAATGAAGATGAATACCGCGTGTTTGTCTTGCCAACCAATCTGACCCAGGACAAACAGATCTCTACTATAGAACTTCGTCCTGGAAATGCTAAAATCTTACATCATGCCCTCTTAAGCTATGATAACACTGGTGAAGCACGAGCGCTAGACCAGGCGGATCCTAAATACGGCTATGATGGATTTGGTGGTTTTGGGGTGAATACCGCAATGCAAAATATGTTCCCCGGTTATGTTCCCGGACAAAAGCCTATTCCATTTCCGCAAGGTCTTGGCCAAATCTTGCCGGCAGGATCCGATTTACTGATGCAGGTTCATTATGGTCCAGCACCTTTTGCTTCAAAGGATAGCTCCACCGTCAATATTTTCTTCAAAGAAGAACCGGTAGTGCGTCAGGTACAGAATTTTATATTTCTGCCATTTGATCCGTTGATTACCAACGGACCTTTTATCATGTTTCCGAATACGGTGAGGTCATTTCATTGTGAGTTTACAACCCCTCTTAAGATCAGTATTTTTGCGATCTGGCCGCATGCACATTTGTTGAATCAGGATTTTGAAGTCTATGCGATCGATGCTGGTGGTGATACTACTAACCTCATCAGGATTCCTGACTGGGACTTTAACTGGCAGGGTTCTTACAATTTTAAAAAATACATCATACTCGAACCCGGCACTACGATTCATGTCAATGCGACGTATGACAATACTGCAAACAATCCAAGCAATCCTAATAGTCCGCCGGCGTTTGTCACCTGGGGTGAAAAGACAACAGATGAAATGTTATTTCTGCCTATTTCTTTTGTCCCCTATTTTAATGGTGATGAAGATGTAGTCTTTGACGAAACGACCACTGCTGTAGAGGATCCAGAACTTAGTTTTGTCAATCATTTTCTTGGCCCCATCATGCCTAACCCGGCAAATGATCTTGCCTATCTCAATTTTGTGCTTGAACAACCTGATCACATCACCCTTCGGGTGATGGACATGCAGGGCAATGTGGTCCGTGATCTTGCCAATGATGAATGGATGCTTGCAGGAGCTCATACGAGACAATTGGAACTGAATCAGTGGCCCGCAGGATCGTATTTTGTACAGATGCTGGGCACTAATTTTACCCAGGCGAGGAAGATGGTCGTGGTGAAATAAAGAATAAATTCGGGCGGTTGCAAAACGCCCGTGACGTAAAATTCGGGCGGTTGCAAAACGCCCGCGACTAAAATTAACTGGTAATCAAGTCAGGGGTGTTTTGTAACCACCCCTGGCTTGATTACTTTTTTTTTGAATTGAATATAGTTCCCCCTAATTTTCTGTTGAAAACAAATTGCTTCACCAGGAATGAATTACAAAAGACACTTGCCTCGCCGGCAACCTAGGAGGCTAATGGGGTATAACTATGCTAAAGCCGGATCATACTTTGTCACTCTTAATTGCAAAATTCGATTTCCTTTATTTGGTGAGATCAAAGACCGAAAAATGAAATTGAATGAATTTGGAATAATAGTCCAAAAAGAATGGATTCGTACTCCTGAAATCAGACCTAATATCAGTTTGGGTCCTTTCATTGTGATGCCGGATCACCTTCATGGGATTATAATAATCGAGAAAGAGGCTATAGCTGATAGCTTTTTGAAAGGAACTCCAAATAAACAAGTAATAGAGGATTCATTGATAATGCATCATTCTAAAGCGGGAGTTGAAATCGATAAGCCTAAACCGAATTTAATAAGTGGTAATCAAGTCGGGGGTGTTTTGCACCCACCCCGGCTTGATTACTTTTTTTTCGGGCGGTTGCAAAACGCCCGTGACAGGGTGCAAAACGCCCGGGACAATTCCTGTTTTAAGAACCCAAACTTTAGGTCACCCTCTCAAACGCTCGGCGCTATTCTCCGTGGATTTATGGGTACGGTTACTAGTCAAATCAACCACCTTAGAAATACACCAGGTGAAAAAATATGGCAGCGAGGATTTCATGATCATATTATTCACAACAAATGGTCCTATCATCGAATATCCATTTACATACACAATAATCCTAAGAAATGGAAACTGAAATGATATCTTAGGAAACATTACATATGAAATTTAGAGCCCCGTTCAACTAAATAGCCCCCCATGTGGCGAATTTTAACCTAAGCTATCTTATTGTGGATATATTTGTCCTTAATAAGATACTTATCCTTATCTTTGCCCTGTCAATCAGGAAATCATGTTCTCCAAAGCGTGTGAATATGGCATCAGGGCCACCTTATATATAGCGATGAACTCGCTGGATGACAAGCGGGTCAGCCTTAGAAATATTGCCGGGAAAATTAATTCGCCGGAGGCTTTTACGGCTAAGATCCTGCAACAACTTGTTCATCATAACATTATCCATTCTGTCAAAGGGGCAACCGGTGGGTTTGAAATCGAAAAACAAAAACTCCCTGGCATCACACTTGCCCATATCATTTACGCTATCGATGGTGATCACCTTTTCCACGGCTGTGTGATGGGGCTTTCTGTTTGCGCTGATGCTCATCCATGTCCCGCTCATCTTAGCTACGAAAAAATACGCAGCCAGCTTAAAACCATGCTGAACAATACATCGATCTACGATCTTTCACATGGACTCGAAACAGGGCTTACATTTCTAAAACAATAAAGGGTGGCTGAACCACCAATAACTATAACACTTAAACCTATATCCAATGGAATTTATCTATGAAAAAAAAGTAGGCGAGGTTGTCGCAGCGGACTACCGTGCAGCAGCCGTTTTCCAGAAACACGGTATCGACTTCTGTTGCAAGGGTAATATTTCGGTTGATGAAGCTTGTTCACTCCATAACCTCATGACTGAAGATGTCATGCGCGAACTCAAGATCCTTTTTGCTTCAGATAAAAACCATCCTGCAGATTATCAGTCCTGGAGTCCTGCATATCTTGCAGACTATATTGAAGGAACCCATCACCGATATGTGCAGGAGAAAACACCAATCATCCTGGGATACCTGAATAAACTATGCCATAAACATGGTGATCATCACCCTGAGTTACTTGAAATCAACAAGCTCTTCAGTGATTCAGCTACAGAGCTTGCCAGTCATATGCAAAAAGAAGAACAGATCCTGTTCCTACGCATCCGGAATTTAGTAGCCATGAATGCTGATGCTCCGCAGGATCATCTTATAACATCAAGTATCCTGAACGCACCTATAAAGATCATGATGCATGAACATGATCATGAAGGCGAACGGTTTAAAAAAATTGAAATCCTGACCGATCATTATCAACCGCCTGCCGATGCATGCAATACATACAAGGTAACCTTTGCTTTACTTCGTGAGTTCGAAAATGACTTGCACCTGCACATTCACCTGGAGAATAATATCCTGTTTCCGAAGGCAGTTCAAATGGAGAAAGAGCTGATGAATTAAGTGAAAAACGATGCTTCGACCTGCTGACGATCAACCATGTGCTACAGCTCAGCAACCAAGTGAAAAGTGAAAAATGGGGATACTGCATGATGCGATGCAGGAAAGGGATAGGAGTTAGTACATTTACCGATTACCATTTACCATTTAACGTTTACCATTTAACTTCGGTCTATGAAAAATATACTGCTTTGCATACTGTATGGAAGCCTATCAATCATGCTCTTCGGCTGTAAGCCTGGTCACGATGAAAAAATATCGGAAACGACACAAGCGCCGAAAAAATACACAGCTGCTGATGGTCACACAATCGGGATCAATGTGAAATTAAATAACGGTGCGAAATGGGAGGCCAATGTTGAAACGACCAATGGCATAGGCTTTATGCTTGGATCAGTAGGGGATACACCTACACAGCCTACCATCGAAGATTTCAGGGCATTGCATAAAACGCTGAATGTGCGGTTTCAAACTATTCTACAGCGATGCACGATGACCGGAGAAGCCCATAACCAATTGCACAACTACCTGATGCCATTGAAAGATAAAATTGATCTGCTGGCTTCAGCCGATCTGGATGTCTGCAATAAAATGCTTCCTGAACTCAAGGAGTATATTATGAAATACAGTCATTTCTTTTTCTCGTAGACTTATCCTTCAAAAACCGGCTAGTCCAATAGTTCACCAAGCCCTTCCTTCAGCACACCTCTCAGGTATTCATTCGTTTCTTTTTTGTACAGGCTATTAATCGTTTTCAACAGCTTCGCCTGGTAGCCCTTTTCTTGCTCGTCCGCGTACTGTTTTAGCAAACCGGTGATCAGATAGAATCTCCGGTATTGCCAATCAGGTACACTCCTGATATAAAAATCAGAATCAATAACCTTCAACCCTTCATCCTGAACAGTAGTGGGTTGGCCGGACATAAATAATGCCATCGCACCTATGAACTCCTCCATATAATCCTCACTGATCCTGGAGGCCTTTTCAGTGGTAAAATAATCGAGTGTGACAACACTTCCCTTCTGTGCATAGATGGAAGCCTGTGCAGCATAAATCGCAGGTGAAGGATTGTCCTGATAATGGGCTATCCGGTGAATGGCTTCATCAATATCTACAGCAGCTACTGCCTTCATTGATGAATAAATGATAGGCACTCTGTCTGTTGAATCCAATAACCGGAGCGCAATCTCTTTGGCTTTCCACTTATCCAATTCAGCTATCGATTCAAGAATATAAAACTGCATTTCAGGATCATTTTCCTGACGCGACAATTCATATAATTTTTCAACTTCTTCTTTATCGGCCAGGTAACTGATCACCATAGCGCGCATCGTGTAAGAGGTATCCCTCATCAGTTTACGGAGTACGGCAGGTTCAAGTTCTTCCATTAGCCTGTAAGCAGAAAGTCTGTGGTTGATAGAAAGGCTGCTTGACAATACACGTATTGGATACTCCGTGGAAGGTATGTCGTGGTTAACTATTGCAAGCAAAATATCCCTTGGATCTATCACCACTGCTAATGGCGCAGCCGTCAAATCAAAACTAAAGTTTTGAGTTTTTTTATCCAATTGAATCCGCTGTATTTCTATAGAAGAATCCTGATGAAAAATGGCTATTTCCAAAGGCAACGTAAATATTTCATGGAAACCTTGCGCTACTTGTGTTTGTTCTATCGCGATGTTCAATTTGTGCTGACCTGCATCATAGGCATGTGAGACGTCTAATACAGGATGTCCTTCGCTGAAATACCATTGATCAAAAAACCAATGTAAATCGCGTCCGGTAATTTCCTCAAATGACTGCCTCAGATCGTCTACTTCTGCGGCCTTAAAGGCATGCTCCTTCAGATAAGCCTGTAGAGAAGTAAAAAAGGCCTCATCTCCAACCAGGTCTCGGAGCATATGCAAGACAAGTCCGCCTTTGTTATAACTATGGGCATCAAACATTTCTCCATCATCTCCATAATGGTAATGGATCAATGGATGTGATGCATAAGCCGCCTGATCGAAATATCCACTCAATTCATTCATCCTTGATATATCTGCGCGTTCGCGGTCATACTTGTATTCCTGCCATAAGTATTCGGCATAGTTGGCAAAGCCTTCGTTCAGGGTCAGGTTAGCCCATGATTCACAGGTGACGAGATCTCCAAACCAGTGATGAAACAATTCATGGGCTACGATATAATCATTGGCACCATCTTCAATGATTTCATCTTTATGAAACTGAATAAAATCACCAAAGACGACGGCTGTTGTATTTTCCATGGCACCCGATACAAAATCCTTGACGATGATCTGTGAATACTTTGGCCACACAAATTCGTATCCAAGTATAGTGGAGAAAAATTCAATCATCTCTGGTGTATTTGCAAAAATCGCACGGGCAGAAGGACCGTAACCCAGGTCAACATAATAATCGACTGGTCTTCCCCGCCAGTAGTCAGTGACCTTGTCCCATTGGCCTACCGCTATCATCGCCAGGTACGGAGCATGGGGGAGGTCAAGTTTCCACAGATCACGTCGCATGCCTCCTGGCAGTGGTGTTGATGATACCAGCAACCCATTGGATAGGGTCATCATCGAATCTGCCACGGTCAGGCTGATCTCCTGAGTACCACGTTCGTTTGGTTGATCCAATGTTGGATACCAACGACTGTTGTTGGTCGTCTCACCTTGTGTCCATATCTGCATCGGTAGACCGGGAATCGTATCCTGTGGATCTATAAAAAAAAGTCCTTTGTCACTGGTGATCGCCGCATCTGCAATTTCTGATGATGCACTCGGGTTTGCAGAATAATCAATTTCGACCGTTAGTTTCTGCCCCTTCTTATATGTCGAATTCAAGGGAATGATAATTTGATCGCCTGTATTCTGAAAGGTCTTCACTG
>JANNSS010000332.1:0-14935 GCA_031402955.1 Saprospiraceae bacterium | reverse complement strand
CGGCGGGTGTCTTGGTCAAACTTCTTTCTCAGGATGCGTTTACTATACTGTTTTATCGGAGTCTGTATGCCGGGATCCTTTTTCTGGCCGTATTCAGAAAAGAGGCGTTGCATTTTGACCGGAGGGCATTGCTGATCAGCTTGTTTTATGCTCCCCTACTGATTTGTTTTGTCAGTGCCACTAAACTGACGACAGCGGCCAATGCTATTTTCCTTCAATATCTCGCACCGGCAGTGGTATTGATCATAGAGCCAAAATTGCTTGGCATCAAAATGAAAAGGTATAACCTGGTGACTGTATTGGCTTGTCTGCTGGGTCTTTCCTTTTTCCTATTTGAGCAAAAAGGTACGGGTCAACATTGGCTTGGCGATGGACTCGCGGTCATGTCCGGATTTTTTCTTGCCGGACTTATTCTATCACTCAGGTTCAGTAATCGCTCAGAGCAAGTGAGCGGAATTCTGCTAGGAAATATTTGGGTGGTGCTGATTACACTCCCTTCGTTCTTAAAATCAGGGCCAGCCACCGGAGAAGAACATCTGATGCTTGCGTTTCTGGGCTTTGTGCAGATAGGACTTGGGTATCTGCTCTTCACCTATGGACAACGAAGAATACCTGCCCTGGAAGGCGCTTTGCTCTCCATGCTTGAACCTATCCTCAATCCGATATGGGTACTCTTATGGTATGGTGAAAAACCTTCCTCGTGGGCAATTGCCGGTGGAACGATCATAATACTCTCACTCATGGTGCGAATGATTTATCTGAAAAACCTGAAAGACCCGATCAGGGCTGGTTGATTTTCAAGTTGACGATCACAAGCAACTAATCCTGCCTGGAGAAAACATTTTTCAACAAGTCCGTGGTCCTTTGAGACTGGTCAGTTCTTATCTTTTCTTCCTTCACTTCGATGAGGCTGAACAATCCGTCGAGGGCTTTCTTATTGACATGGTCGTCAAGTGCGGGGTTAGCCTTTTTAACGAATGGAATATTGTTGTAGGCCGTAATGACTGACTTCCAGTATTCCCTTGCATTGACTTCGTCAAGGGCAGCCTGGATATCGGGCATAAAAGCCGTATACAGGTTTGTACGCGTTTGTGTTTCAAGATATCTGGTGGCTGCATCGTTTTCTCCCATCAGGATATTCATAGCATCCTTGATACTAAGTGATGTAATGGCATCTACGAATATCGGTGTAGCCTTCTTTGCGGCAATTTCCGCAGCCTTATTCATTTTGTCAAGGAGTTGTTTTTCGACATCCTGGAAACCAGGCACCATCTTAACCTTGGATACAATGTATCTGGCTTCTTCTGGGACAAGTATTTTATAAGGACTATCGAAATAGCCTTTATCTGCTGATAATTTGTCGACCGCTTCTTTCACCCCATATTCAAGTGCTTGCTTAAGACCAAGATCGATTTCTCCATCGCTGGAACCCGTAATGGCTTTTACCGTTTTGTTAAAGAGGTCGTCGATCTGACCATATCCCTTTATTGGTAACATCCCCAGGTTCAGAACCAGAGCCAACAAAGCCAGACGCGATACAAGTATTTTCATCATAGGTGTAATAACGTTAGAAAGACTGTTTCAGCACAAAGCAGGGGCGTAATTAACGAGACCTTAACCAATTTAAGTGAAAAATGAAGAGTGAAAAGTGAGTTATTCGAAATCGAGGAGGTGGATTTCGAAGACGATGACTGAATTGGCTGGAATGCCAGAGAGTGTGCGGTCACCATAACCGAGATGTGAAGGAATGATCAGCAATCCTTTACCTCCCTTACCGAAAAGTGGAATACCTTCCTGCCATCCCGGAATAACCTGGTTCAGGCCGAAGGTGATGTCGAAGCCCTGATCAAAAACATCACCATTCAAAAGGAACCCGATATAATTGACAGTGACTTGATCATTGATAGTTGGATGCTCTGAAGAACCTGGTTCTTCAATTACATAATACAGGCCGGAGGAGGTGGAATCTGCATCAAGATTGTGCTCGTTGATAAAGTCCTCAATCAATTGCTGATCAATCTCCCGTTGGTCATCCTTCTTGCAGGAGGAAACAGAAATGACAGCAATAAAAAAAAGTAAGAGCGAAAGTAGTGTATTGAATTTCATGGATATAAAACGCTTTAAAGGGTAAAGATGCGGCCAAAATTGAATTCTAAAAGCATGCCGGCCGACATGGCGCGAGATTATCCCATACCTCTACGTATAGAACAATCTGATAATCAGCATATTTTATCCTCGCTGCTTCGTATTAAAAATTCGAGACCTGATATCATATCTTGTGTGTAAACGCCAGATTCAGATAGAGGGACCTCGGTTTCCCGGGGTAATAATATCTGGGTTGGGCACCTGGAGCATTGATCTGAAACATTGGAGAATAATGGACATCAAACAGGTTGTGGATATTGGCTGAAATAGAACCAGTCCACTTTTCTCTTGAAATAATTGCATAATCTAAACCTGCATTCACCAAATGATATCCGTCAGCCTGGACAGTGTTGGCATCATTGAGATTAACAGATGATACAAGATGATAATCAACATGAAAATCCCATTTACGCCAGGGAGAGAGATTGAGCCGTGTATACACATGATGGCGCGGCATACCAGGTAGCTGATTCCCACTATGATCAGCAACACCCTCGACAAATTCATCAAACCTAAAATGACTATAGGTGTATACCCCGTCCAGTGATATCTTTTCTGATGCACTGATCCATTTAGATTCGAATTCCATGCCGCGGTGTATCGAACTACCCCCATTGAGTTTTTCAAAAACATCATCCATGATTCGTCTTGTGAGTACGGTGTTACGGATGTACATATTGAACAAGGTGAACTTTACATATGAGCCATGTTCATTGAAGTACTTGATGCTGACTTCTTCATTCCATCCTGTCTCCGGTACGATATCAGGATTGATCATACCATCTGAGTCAAGCATATCATCCAAAGCGAGGGATGAATATCCACGACTCACTGATCCGGAAACCATTAAACTTGAAAGCATACTGTAGCTGATACCTGCTGTGGGAAAAACATCAATGGGTGTGTTGGATTCTAAATCGCCGTTTGACAAGTTGCTGAACGCTGTATTTAAGCCTGCAAACAAATACCATTTTTCACTCAGCGTCCATTCTGTTTGCAGGAACGCATTCAGATAGTTTCTTGATTCGGCTTCATCGCTGATCTGAGGTCCCGTCTGTCCGCCTTCTAATGTCTTATAGGTGCTAAAAGCATATTGCTCATTGAAATATTCCATACCCATGGTGATATGCCCCTTATCCTTAACCGGCAAAGTAAAACGATGACGCATACCGGCAGAAATGTTGTCTTCATGTAACACATTAAAGGGACGGACTTCTTCGGAGTTGAAAAATGTTCCGAAAAAAGATCCTCTGTATACCCAGCCTTGCGCGGGAGCATAGATGAGGTTCAGGCCGGTAATCCATTTTGTGTAATCTTCATTTCCCTTGACTGCTGCCCATGTGGGTGCTGCGGAGGAAGGATTGTTTTCATAATCATTCAGGTTGAGTGAACTTGGAATAAAGGCTTTCAATCCGATGGCATGAACAAATGTATTTATCGTCAGGCCCTTTCGTCCTCTCCATTGCTGCATCCATGTCAATGAATTTCTGCGATAGTGATTATTAGCGCGATAACCGGCATCATTGAGGTATTGATAATGAAGTGCTGTGCCCCATTGTTGATTTTTGCCATAACGCAAAGACACATGCTGGTCAAACTGTAACCGCTCATAGGATCCGATCTGAAGTTTTGTTTGCAATTCATTCTCTTCTGGAATGTGGCTCTTGAGGTGAATCATTCCTCCAAGACCAGAGCCCCAGAGTGCGGAAGAAGGACCTCGCCAGATATCAATACCGGAGAGTATGTTGGTATGTATATCCTCAATACTTGATTCACCAACTCCATTGGTAAGTGGAATTTCATCCAGGTAAATCTTGATACCGGTGGTCGCAAATGGTTCTCTGTATCCTACACCACGGATGCTGATACGGTTTGTATTGAGAGCTCCGGATTGCATCCACAACCCTGGTGTTGCGTTAAGCAGCGGCTCAAGCGTAGGGGCTGTAAGAAGATCAAGTTCAAGTAGATCAATCGATGCAATCGAATAGGGATTTGTTGTTTCAGCAGCATGCACAATAACCGGAGCACCCAATACTGACCATTCAATGGAATCCCGGCTGGAATCAGTTGAATTCCCAGTAGGCTGACCACTTACTTCTTCATATCTAAAAATGCAAAAGCAAATAATATGCAGGCATACAAAGTATAGTCTATACAACATCTTATGAAAACCTTAAAGGTTTAGTTTTATTGAGTGCATGTCCGAAAGAAATACCTGTGAGCAAATCTTTTACGATTCGACCGGTAACCGGAGCCAGACTCAAACCCATCATGGCATGACCGGTAGCCATAATCACTGCTGAACTACTTTGTAATGGACCTATATAAGGCATACCATCGGGAGTGCAGGGACGATAACCAAACCAAACAGGACCTGTGTCCTTCATTTTCATTTCCGGATAATACGCCGGTACCGCTTTAAGAATTGAAGTCACTTTATGCGGGTTGACCTGATCATCCATACCACTGATCTCAAGTGTACCCGAAATGCGCAGATCATCCCCCATCGGGGTAATGGCCACGCGGGCTTCGTGCAGAATAGACGGAATCGAAGGCTTCAAGGATGGCTTCTCCATTGTCATTGAATAACCTTTACCATCCTGCATCGGTAAACGATATCCGGTTTTCTTTAAGAGCTTATCCGACCAGCTACCTGCGGCAACAACTATGTTTTGAGCCTGTAGTATATCTCCATCGGTCGTAGAGGCTACAGCACCTGTAGTTCCATGATCATGAATACCTGTGATCTCTTTTCCGGAAAGGAATTCAACACCATGATGTTTGAGGTAATTCACCATTTGATTCATGAACACATGAGGAGTGATATGTGCATCTCCCGGGTAATGGATTGCACCCCGAACATCCATTTGTATACCGGGCTCCACTTGCTTCAATTTCTCCGGTGTCAATTGAATAGCATCAATACCAAGTTGATGTGCAGCTTCCGCCATCTCCAATTCATCGCGCTCAGCAGCAGCGGATTTAAAAAGCATCAGAATACCTTTCTGCTCAAAACCAAAATTGAAACCAGTTGACTGATTGAGTTGCCTATATAATTCACGGCTTTCGGTATGCAGATCGCGGAGCAAGGCCACTGATTCGGTGACATGCTTTTTAGTACTTGATCTGTAAAATGACCAGAGCCATTGTGCCAATTCGAGATTGAATCTTGGACGGATATAAAATGGACTGTCCTTTTTAAACATCCATTGGATGCCTTTTGAAATAATGCCAGGTGAGGCCATCGGAATAAAATGGCTGGGCACGATCATACCTGCATTTCCAAATGAACATCCATCTGTAAAATCACCTTTGTCAACAATCGTAACCTGCCTTCCGGATTGATGCAGATGCCATGCACACCACAAGCCAACAGCTCCACCTCCGATGATGATGACATCCTTCATATGACCTGGAATCCATGCGCATAGGGATCATCATCATCGTCGATGATGATCGTATTGTACCCTGTGATCCTGGCCCATCCTTCGATGGCCGGAACAATGGCTGGAAATTCACCCACATGTGTTTCACCCACAATCATCCCATGGAAGACACTGCCGATGATGCTTTCATGCTTGAATAGTTCACCTGCCTTTAGCTTACCTTTTGCATGCCACTGTGCCATGCGCGCAGAGGTACCTGTTCCGCATGGTGAACGATCAATTGCCTTTTCGCCATAGATCACTGCGCCTCTCGCTGAGGATGAAGCATCCAGGGGCTTCCCTGTCCACAGGATATGTGAGCATCCGTTGATGGATTCATTCTCCGGATGCACAAACGTATATCGCCTGTTGATGTCTTCCCGTAATGCCCTGCCCCAGGAAATCAACTGATCAGCAGCGTAATGTTCAAGTCCGTGAAAAGCATCCTGAACATCCACGATGGCATAAAAATTTCCACCATACGCAACATCCACTTTCAGATCCCCCAATACAGGGCTGGTGGCTGTCAGATCAGCAGCAGCGAGAAACGAAGGTACATTGGTGATCCGTACAGATTTCACTTTACCATGGACCTGTTGATACGTCACTTTGATGATCCCTGCCGGAACTTCAAGTATCAGCTGACCTGGAATCTTTGGAATGATGAGATTTTCTTCGATGGCGATGGTCACCGTCCCGATAGTTCCATGGCCACACATCGGAAGGCAACCGCTGGTTTCAATAAAAAGTACTGCGGCATCATGTGCCGGATCATGTGGTGCATAGAGCATACTTCCACTCATCATGTCATGGCCCCGAGGTTCGAACATCAATCCTTTTCGGATCCAGTCAAACTCGCGCATGAAATGGAGTCGCTTCTCACTCATATTGACCCCGTGGAGATCAGGCTTTGAATTCTTGACCACACGTACAGGATTACCACAGGTATGGCCGTCAATACATTCGAATACAGTTCTCATCAGGAGGTAAATGTATCGAAGAGCACTGGCATTAGCAAGGGGCTAGGAGCAAGGGGCTAGGGGCAAGGGGATATGTCTCGAGACAGGTCTTACTTCAAATCAATAGCCACTAGCCAATTCCCAAGGAAAAGTAAAAAGTAGGATTACAAAATGAATTTAAGTCCCCTTCAGGGGATTTAGGGGCAAACCAAGGCAATAAATCAAAACTTCACCCCTAGAGACACGACAACACTCCTGCCATCTGAACTCCAGACACCAGGGCCGGGATAAAACAGAGGACGCTTAGTGAAATACTGATTGTCAAGCAGATTATTGACACCGGCGCGAAGGACAAAATGATCAGCAAAACGGAAGGAAAAATTGAGATCAAGCAGACCATAAGAAGGGACTAATCCTCTTGCTCCATTGGCAGTGGGTTCAACGACATTAGTAGGATCGGAAAAGCTTTCGGCAACGTAGCTGTATTGAAGTGTACCACGAAGATTCTTATACCCAACATTTAATCCATTGCGGCTGATCCATCTGGGGACACTTTCTACTTCATTACCGCTTATATCCACGTTCTCCCCATTATTGGCAATTGCTGCATCTGAATATACAGCCTTCATCAAAGAGGTAGAGGTAAAAAATGAAAGATAGAGACCTCTTGACTGTATCGGTACGGCTTCAGCGAAAAGCTCGATGCCATTCGTTTCACTATTTCCGATATTGGTTTTGTATATGTACTCTACACCATCTTCCTCCTGGATCGTATTCCCCAGTTTGTTTCTATACACCAACCTGAAAAAAGTTAACTCATACTTAAGCCAGTTTGAGGAACGACCTGTGATGCCCAGTTCGGCATTATACCCAAATGCATCTTCCAGATCTTTGTTAGCGCGCTCCAGGGAAGAAGCCGGAATGATATCTTTAAACAACACGGGTCTGTAAGCCTGAGATATTCCTCCATAAATGGAAGTGCCTTCACCGAGAACATATTTGCTATTGATACCAAACGCAGGAATGTTGTGCTCTATATGATTAGGCACTGCATCAGGATCGAGGTAAGAAATATAACCTGTCATGTCTGTATCCCCTAACTCATAACGAAAGCCTGGCGAGACACTCCATTTTGGAGTGATATACAGCATGTTTTCAACGCTGACAGCGATACTCTGACTTTTATAATACATGTCTCTTCCAAAATCACCGGTGATGGTCAGATCATAATCAGACCCTGTAGTGCCCTTGCCTTGCTGCCGACGGTGCATATCATTATTGAAATACCGAAGGCCGGCAGACACGACACTTCTCATCTTACCCAGATTATATTGGTGCAGGAGGCGCAGTTCTGAAGTCCTTGAATTGAAGTTGTCAATATTGACTGTTCTGGTACCGTACTGCAAGGTAACCGGGTCGATGACATCTGCCTTAGTGGCAAATCCTTCAAACTCTACACTGCTGCGGGAACCGAACAAACCTGAAGTAATCCATTGCAAAGATGTATTTGCATTCCACTTCCAGTTGAGCGTGAGCGAAGGCACATAGATATCAGGATTATAATAATTACGGGTTCGAGTAGACTGACGAGGATCTGCATAAAACATACTATCTGTCAGCGGGCCCGGGATACGGTATACATATTCACTGCGACCAATTTCAAATTTGAGATTGAGTTTGGATGAGAAATCGTATTGAAGGCTTGCAAATTGTGCAGAAGCATCTGATTCTGCATTCTCCCTGTATCCTTCAGACACTCTGCGTTGATAATAGGTGTAGTAGCTCAGCTTGCCTACTTTTCCCCCGAGTGCATTGTATGAACTGAAAAGCCCATAAGAGCCGACCGTATTGATACTTTCAAACGAAATGGGTCTGGTGGTATCTGCGCTTTTTGTTACATAATTGATCATGCCTCCAAATTCAGCTCCGTATTGCAGCGCAGCAGTGCCTTGAACAATTTCAATATTCTTAACTGCTTCCATCGGCAAGCTGTAGTGACTAGCAGGATACCCATAGATATCTGAATTAATCATCACTCCGTTCTGCCTTATATTATATTCCCAGCTCCTGTGGGGATCCAGTCCACGAGTCGCAAAATTCACCTGATTGCCCGAACCATCCATATCGTATATAAACGCACCAGGGATTTTGGCAAAAATCTGTCTTCCGGTCTTTTCAGCAAGATTGGCAGGAAGATCGGTCACAGGCAGTACAACACTTTTACGACCACCAATGATATAAGTATCGTGTACATCCGGCAGTTTGGTTGTCACCTCATTGAATCGGTATCCCTTGACTACAACGTTCTTTAATTCAATATTGGAGGTAGAATCCTGTTGGGCTGCCAATGATAATGCAGAAAAAATGGTGAGTACCACAGGAAATAGAAACTTGCTCATAGTTGCGACTTGAAAGCACAAATGTACAAACAACCATTAGAGACTTCTCTATCTGTATATTAGAATGTCATTAGAATTAATTGGAGATCAAATAGATACGGGCTTTTACGCTTGCAAATATAGTGTTAACGTAAAAGCCCATATCCATTACATGACCTGTCTGAGGATTTCCCGGTGGCTGCCAGTTATGTGCATTTTGAATTTGTCATACCATTTTTTCCATTCAGGTTTTTGCATCCCCGTCATTAGGGAGTTTTCATAATCTGCAAGGGTATCAAATCCTTCCTCTAATATCAACCGGTAACTATCACCGCTAAAATCAGTAAGTATTCTTGATGCTTTTGCATCCGGTAATAATCCATGACTGTAGGCTTCGTCAAGGAGGACTTTAGCTGCTCTGTATTGTCCAAACTTCAATTGGAAAATATCCCGTACGATATACATATAGCGAATGTTGTTTGGTGCTGAAGGGATTATTTAGTCATTGCATAATCGACCATGCCCTGGAAATCAACAACAACGGCTGGTTCATTTCCTACGACCCAGGCATCATGACCCATCGGCAACAAGGATACATCTCCTGGCTTACATTCAAGTATCGTACCGTCATCCATCTTTACTTTAAGCCTGCCGGAAACATGATACTGGAAATGTGGTGCTTCACAACTGGTTGTCTTTGCTAATGGCTGGACACTGGTTGACCATTTCCAACCGGGTTGAAAGGTAGCCCTCCCGATGGTAGCGCCACCAATCGTAATCAATTCAACTTTTCCGAGTGGAAACTCCCTGACTTCATCAGGTTTGCCAAAGGCCTTTACTTCTGCTTTATCATCTCCGAAGACAAGGCTTGCTTCATGGTTGCGATGAGACATCAACATGGCTGAAATACAGACGGTTACTAAAATGATAGTGGTTTTCATCATTGATAAAATAAATGGGTTAAAAAAAACTCTGACGATGGAGAGACTGAGCGTCAACTGTTCGTCAGATTTGTCCTGACAAAGATGGCGCAAGGATTGGGCTCAGGCCATGTAGATATGTCGCCAAAACATGTAGATATCAGCTATTCTTCCGCAATTGTGTCGGGCTCATGCCGGTTTGCTGACGAATGAAGTGGCTGAAATGGGATTGATCTTCAAACTGGAGATGGTGTGCTATCTCTGAAATGGTCTTATCGGTGGATCCGAGGAGGACTTTTGATTCCAGTACCAATACACTATTGATCAGTTCACGGGGTGTTTTGCCGGTGTTTGCTTTGACCGCTTCGGACAAATATTTTGGTGTGATGTTGAGCTCAGCTGCATATTGCTTGACCTCTCTCCACACTAAAAAATTCTTCTGCAACAGATGTTTATACTGGCTTGTAATTTTCATGGTCCTTGTTGCCGATTCCTGAAGGTGGCGTGCGTGAGGCCGGTAGATCTCCCTGATCAGGAGCAAGAGAATATGGATATAATTACGGAGGATAAAATCCCTTTCAGGTGAAAACCGGTTGTACTCCGCGATGATGTTTTTAAAAGCCTCCTGGATACGCAGCGTTTCCATATCCGTAACATTGACGATATGTTCTGCTTCGAAATCAAAAAAAGGAAAGTCTTCGTTTAATGAACCTTTGAGCAAAGGTTGAATAAATTCTGTTTTGAAATGAATGCAATATCCTGAACAGGCCCGGACATTGGAAGACGCATAGAGGTAATTTTCAGGAACAATAACAAGGTCATTCGGTTTGAGCCATCGATAGTCAGCACCAAGATGTACATCATGAACTCCTCCCAATAAAAGATATACAAGGTTAAATTGTCTGCGAAGCGCCTGGATGCCCTTTTCCGGATCTACATTCTTGTGCTTGTCTTCCAGTGTACCGGGCATGACCATCATGTCAATGTCATATCTCCCGTGATCCCGGTTGATGACCTTTTCGAACTCAGCGAGGTTCTCAATGATGATGATATCCTTCTTGACCATAGACAGCCAGGATTTTCCTACAATTTAATACAAAAAGGAATGGAAGCGGTGATGATTATTTTATGGTGGAAGGATGAAAGGTTTTCCAGCTATGCCAATATTCCTGATAAACCGGAATGATATACAGCGCTTTTGCAGCTGTATCCATGGCAATTCCAGAGAGGAGATAATCTACTTTTCCATCCGTCAAGGTATCATTCCGGAACGATAGCACTTGTTCACTGGAATGCCTCCTAAATGCAAATAAACCCTTTTGATCTGACGTGATAACGATAGAAACGGGAGTGGATGCAAGTGTATCATTGATCACGCTTTTTGAAACCAGTTCATTCCAATCATATGCTTTACTTACTTCTCCCAGATCCATTCCTGCGATCCAGGATTTATCCAACCATGAAGCTGTATCCCTTCTCGTGAGCCTGCCAGATCGCTGACCAGATTCATAATCACTCAAGCTGTCATAGATCTCACTGAAATTTGAATCAGGCTGCATGATGAGGCTGTTGGGATATAATTCCAACCATGTCTCGAGCGAAGATTGAATAGCAGGAACTTCAGGAAGGGTCTGCCCAGAAAGAGGGCCCGCTATAGCTTCTCCTGTTGCTTGTCTCCACCATGATCTGGTCGTATGATCTTCAAACATGGCATTATAGTGGTCCATACCGACCAACCTGAATTTTTCAACTTGACCATTCACAATGGGTTCAAAAACCCGACCCGTCCGACACACTGTACAATAGGTGACGATGACAGGCTTACCCCCTATTGAGTCCCGAACCTGGTGATGATAACCAAGGTATTGGATCGGATAAGCTTTGGCTTCGCCATTGATAGCAACTCCGATGATGAGTCTCTCCTGGTCAACTACATTCTGTTTTGAAGATAAGAAGTGAAGGTCACGGGGCTGATAAAACATAGTGTCGGCAGCCATTTTGAAATGTGTCAAATACACCACTCCTGCATACACGATAACTAACAAAATGGTCTGCCACCTGCTGCTTTTCCAGGCATGCATTATTCCTATAAGTGCAACCACACATAGAAAGCCTCTGAAGATCCAACGTTTTGAATACAGGAAATAGGCAATGCCGATGCTCTCCATCTCCTGGCTTCCAGGCAAGGGCATGATAAAAAATACATTTGCCACCTCGAAGAGAATGAGCAAAAGTGTTGCGGTATAAAAGAGACTTTTCACTTCAGACCTGCATTAGGCAAGGTGGTCAGGCAGGACATCAAAGCTTAAACCTGTAAGAAAACCCTGCAGAAACATAGCGTAATGGAGCATTGTCTGTAATCCCCTGACTGGCGGATAGATCCAGCAAGAAATTATTGCCAATCAAATAGGTAAGCCCTGCATCTACATATAATTGCAGATCCTCACTGGACCGCTGGGGTGTGGCACCATAGACCTCACCAAAAATGCCCAATCTCTTTGAGATGGCCACGCCAGTAGTCAATGTATAGATCACAAACGGCTCAGGATCTTCCCCATCCCATACGAGGCCCACATTATAGCCAACAGAGAACATATCAGAGATAATATGGTCAAAGGCCAGGCGGAGATCAGGTGCCAGGTAGGTGGTTTCAAACTCTTCTGCTACTACTCCCGGTAAACGGAGATGGCCAATGAATGACATTTTAGGGAGCACGCCTTTTTGCTCTGATAATCTGGCTTTAAAACCTGCAGCTAAAGGGAGAAAACCACTCAGATCCGGATCGGGTTCTTTCTGGATGGTGATATATTGGGTGATCAGGCGCAACTCAAAGTTGTCAGTTAGTCCATATTTCCATAACGCTGAAGGATAGGTATAAATAAAACCAGGATCTGTATCTGTAATCGAAAAACCTAGTTCCATCTGAAAGTAACCTTTCGGAACAAGGAATGATGTTTCAGTTTGATCAGGACGATCAGCGCGGATAGGGTCCATTGGCGGCATACTATCAGCCATCATGGTGGAATCTGCCTGAGCTTGAATATCCGCTGTGAATCCTATTGCACCCAGCATTAATAGTGATAATAGTTTGTTCATCGTTGAGACTTAAGTGGTTAAGTGTTGTTTCACAAAATAAAGATATGCATAGATAAAGTGTTGTTCCTGAATTTCAAAGTTATTAGAGTGTTCTAATAACTTTAAGGTGGGCCGTTGCAGGAGCGCCGCACTGAGCGTAGCCGAAGTGTTTGCTCCTGCAACCAAATGGATACCCATCGAAATTCCAAAAAAGTATCTAAAATGAAATTCTCATGGTCGCAGGAGCAAACTCCTGCAACGGCCAAGGCCATTTTCAAATTCTGTTTAAACGGTAGCTTAGTCAAAGGTCATATCGGAAATCAAACTTGCCGGAAAATTCTGGAAAGAAACCGGCCTGAGCCATCGCTGCACTGCATGGTGACCGACGGCTGTAAAACGACTATCCGTACTGGCAGGATAGGGCCCTCCATGCGTCATAGCCGAACACACTTCCACACCCGTAGGCACCCCATTCAATATGATTCGTCCTGCCTTATGTATGAGAATGTCAACCAATAGTTGAGTCTCCATGAGTTCATCATCACATGCCTGGACTGTTGCTGTCAGCTGGCCTTCCAACGCGCCAGCTACGCTTAACATTTCATCCATATTTTCACAGAGGACCAAGATCGAGAAGGGGCCAAATACTTCATGGTGAAGTTGTGTATGAGAAAGAAAAACATCGGCAGGTACAGTGGCCAATACTGGTGATGTGCGCAATGCATCTGAAGGTTGATGATCAAGTATCATGATCACTCCATTCACTTCCCTGATGGCGGCAACACCATGCAGGAAATTTTTATGGATTCCAGGATTGAGCATAGGTGCTTCCGGCATTATTTGAAGTGCAGATACTAATTCACTTATCAACGCATCTGTATGATTATCCTTCAATGCAACTAACAGACCCGGGCTGGTACAAAACTGACCAACAGTCATCATCATCGATGAGACTAATTGCCCTGAAAGACCCTTGATATCATTACTGATTTTACCTGGAAAAATAAATATGGGATTGACACTTCCCATTTCTGCAAACACGGGGATCGGATTTTCTCTTTGCTGACCAAGATCAAATAATGCCCTTCCTCCTTGCTTTGATCCTGTAAAACCCACTGCGGCGGTGAGGGGATGCAAGACCAGTTGTTGGCCAGTAAGCATACCATCTCCGTTGAGTGAAGAGAAGACTCCATCGGGCATGCCTGTCTTTCGGGCTGCTTCAAGGATGACTTCTGCGACCAGGGCATTGGTACCCAGATGCGAATCATGCGCTTTAACGATGACCGGACAGCCAACAGTCAGGGCTGAGGCTACATCTCCTCCAGCGGTTGAATAAGCGAGCGGAAAATTACTTGCGCCAAATACCACAATAGGCCCTAAAGGAATCATCATCTTGCGAATCTCTGGCCTTGGAACAGGAGCTCTGTCAGGTAATGCAGGATCAATCGTAACCGTTTTCCATTCTCCTGAAATGGCTTCTGTAGCAAACATCCTTAACTGTGCACATGTTCGGTTTCGTTCCCCAATCACGCGTGCCTCCGGATAAGCTGTCTCCTTCATAATCCGTTCAATCAAGACCTGACCTAAGTTCTCAATACCTGTAGCTATTTCTTGCAGAAATTCAGCTCTGCGTACCCCTGATATCTTCCTGTAAATACTGAATGCCTCATAAGCCTTTCTGACAGCCATATCTGTTTCTGCTACGGTAGCTGTAGCGAATGCCTCCGGCATAGTAATAAGGGTGCCTGGATCCGAAGCATAGATATATTTCCCAGATGCTGCAGATAGCTGAAAACCAATAATGTTTTGTGTGATCATCCGATACTTGCTTTATAAATGAAGATAATCCGGTAGTGTAGGCCGTGCAGCAATGCCTTCTTCGAGAATTCGAATGATGCGATGACGCTCTGATTCTTGAAGTGGTTTGCGAGGAAGCCTTACATTTTCATTACCGAGTTCGGTCATGTGTTCAGCGAGTTTTATGTTCTGAACCAGTTGGGCATTGATATCCAGTTCAAGAATCGGAAGGAACC
>JANNSS010000331.1:0-2351 GCA_031402955.1 Saprospiraceae bacterium | reverse complement strand
GTCATGTCAGTTGTAAAGTGGTATTTAGGATCATCCGGGAGTTCTACCTGCGTGGTGCCATCGTAAATCAGTGGCGCCCATTGATTGGTTTCACCTCCGATGAAACCATAAAATTTCTCAAAACCGGAATGGGTTGGCCAGCGATCCAGCGGGCCTGAATTAGAGATTTCCCATGGGGGTGTTTCATGATACTTGCCAAAGGCAGCTGTATTGTAACCATTCTGTCTAAGTACCTCTGCCATCGGTGCGATGGATTGAGGCCTTACACCAGTATTTCCCGGAAAGGTGGTAGCAGTTTCCATAATGGAGCCTGCATTATTGCTGTGATGGTTATACCCTGTCAGCAAGGCAACGCGCGTAGGAGAGCAAAGCGCAGTGGTGTGAAAACGATTGTATTTCAATCCGGCGTTTGCCAGCCGGTCAAGATTAGGCATATGGACCGGTCCGCCAAATGATTCAGAGGCCCCGAATCCCATGTCATCAATCAGGACGACGACCACATTGGGTGCTTTCGCCGGAGCTTTTACTTCAAACCTCGGCGGTGCTGTGGCATTGCGCGCATCCAGTTCTGTATACGTCTTGCGCACAGGCTCCTTGATGGGTAGGCTGGCGCGATCTAATTCCTGCGCGGAGATAGGAGCTACAATAATCATTGCTGCCAGGATAGGCAGACAACGGGCAAGAGAATGAATGAAGGTTTTCATACTATTGAATTTATTTAAGAGTTGTAAAGATAGCGCTTTAGGGGTCTCAGGCTAAATGACATAGATTGTTTTCAAATGTGATATGGGTCATTCCGGAATCCCTAAGCCGGTCTTTAAAGTCAATGACCATGGTGTTCGCCACGTATGATCCTGGTCATATGAAAGCTCCTCCTGAAGGAGTAGTTTAATCCGGTATTTTAAATCAGACAAGTCATGAGAAATATAACCCTGTTTGCAAGCCTCAGGCATTCAATGGCATGGGTGCTTATTTTATCTTTTTTTGTACTCATCATGGCCTGCCAGAAAGAGGCCAGGGGATTTGTGCTTCCAGAAGGAAATATTGCTGAAGGTAAAAAAATGTTTTCCGCCATGAATTGCACAGATTGTCATACGGTAGGAGATATTCCGTGGGCCGGGTCTGGGGAAAACGATTATCCGGAGGTTAAACTAGGTGGCGACGTGACTTCACTGAAGACGTATGGTGAACTAGTTACCTCTGTTATCAATCCATCCCATAAGATTTCACAGAAAAACCTTCTGACGGATCAACAGTTGACTACACCAGAAGGGATGTCAAAGATGTCAACACGCACATACAATGAGATCATGACAGTTCAGCAACTTGTAGATATTGTTGCATTTCTGCAAACTGAATATAAGTTGGTGATGCCGACTAATCCATACCCCTATAAATAGTTGAAATCAAAGGTTATGAAATTCCGCATTATTGTCCAGGGAGTTTTTTTCTTTTATTCGACATTGACGATGCAAGCCCAGCGTTCGGGGATGCTGAATCAATTGCAGGAAGAAGAGCAAACGGCTATCCAGGCTATCGCGCTCTATCCGCAGAAAGAAAGAGCAGTTATCCTGGAAGCGTCAACACATCCGGAGATCCTGGTCCGTATGGAAAATATACGGCTCAATACTGAAAAGCAGTTTAAGGATAAAATCATGAACCTGCCGGAAGAGGATCAGCGGAAGATCTACAATCTCGTTCGCTATCCGGATCTGATGGATACGATTTGTAAAAATCAGGAAAAACTATCCAATAAGGAATTGACTGCATTGCTGCAGGCTTACCCGGCAGAGATTCATGAAGATGCGGAGCATATCCATAAAAAGTATTTTGAGCTCCTCAGGGATATCCAACACTTGTACAAGGACGCTGATGATGCATTTCAATCTATGTTATCTTCCTATCCGGAATCTACCCGCCAGGCGTATTGGGCTTTGCTGAAATTACCGGGCGTGGTCACGATCCTGACTGACCATATCAGTATGACTGTTCTTTTGGGAGATATCTACAAGAGCAATCCGCTGCAACTGATACAAGAACTCGATTCGCTGAATGTCGTGGTGGCTGAGCAACAGGCCAACGAACTGAGTGCCTGGAAGACACAACTGGAACAAGATCCGGAAGCAACCCAGGAGTTTGAAGAAGCAGCACAGGAGTTCGCGCAGGAGCAGGGGTTTGCACAGGAGAAGGGGTATGATGATGTTTATCAGGAGCCTGCACCTCAAATGTATGCAGACCCATTGTATGTGGAGTATGTCTGGCAGCCTTATCCGTATTGGTTTGGATGGCCTCATTGGTATACATATCCTTGCTGGTATCCATATCCCTATTGGTACCATTGGGGTTATTAC
>JANNSS010000330.1:0-10315 GCA_031402955.1 Saprospiraceae bacterium | reverse complement strand
GTAACACTCAGTCCCTGGCACAAATTTAACTGAGCGGGCAAATCAACCTGTGGAGGACTATCATTGACAGTGACCACAATCGTATCTGCTTCGAGACTACATGAATTAAAAACCTGAACGGAGTAGGTGCCGGAACTATTTACTATAATCGAATCGGCCGTGCTGAAATCCTGCCAGAGATATTCTGCACCTGGATTATTGGCATAAAGAATGATTTGTTCGCCCGGACACAGACTGACATCTGGTCCGAAGTCGGGTGGATTGACCAGCGTCGTGTAGCCAACATTGACAGCATCGGAGCCTGTGCCACAGAAATTGGAAATCGTCAACGAATACGTGCCTGGACCTGAAACCAGGAAATAATTTTCGATTGAATTGTCCTGCCACAGATAAGGACCGGTTTCATTCGTTGTAAGTAGCAGCGATTCACCATCACACAATATAGTATCAGGGCCAAGGTCAATATCAGGAGATTGGATAACGATCACATCCACCTGATCACTTCCTGTTCCACATTCGTTAGTTACAAATACGGTGTACAAGCCCGGATTCACAATTTCATAATTGGGCTCAGAGCTCCCATCCTGCCAGAGAATATCTCCGAGATCAGGATCGATTTCGATTTCAAGTATTTCTCCGTCACAGAGGGTTGCTTCATCAGGTCCAATTTCTACTTCCGGTACTTCAAGATCTGTGTATTCAATTTCATCACTTTCCATTCCGCACATGTTGCTGATGGTGAGTGCATAAGTACCCCCCATGGATATAGTATAGGTAGGTAAGGCGGAATTGTCTTGCCACAAGAACTCACCCAGTGAAGGATCAAACGAATAATCTACCTCATCACCAAAGCAGAGTATGGCATCATCTCCCAGGTCGACTGGAGCTGGAGGGTCCATATAAAAGATGATGATCTCATCGGTATATACTGCACAACCATCATCAAGCGTGACAGAATAAGTGCCTGCAGTTGTAATTGTATAATCAGGATCATTGGAACCATCCTGCCACTCATACTCACTGAGATCGGGGTCAAGGTTTATTTCATATACATCCCCGGCGCATAAGGTTAGTTGTGGTGGACCTAGTTCAGGAGGTATGTTATTTCCATTAATCGTGATTTCAATAGAGTCGATACCATAATTACATCCATCGGAAATGGTCAGGCTATACACACCGCTTTCTGTGACGACGAGGGTTGGATTATGACTTCCATCTTCCCAGGTATAATTGACATCCGGAATACCGGGATCAATTTCGTATTCAAAACAGGCGGTTTCGGGACCATTCAGCTCCAGATCCAGGGTACCCGGCATAGCGCCTTCCATAACAACAACATCTTCAAAGTAATAATAGGATAGATTTTGTTGACCTGAGCAGTCAGGGTTATCCTCTGTCTCAGCGTCAGAATGAAAATTTCCAAGGGTGATGTGTTGTTCCCCGCCCGCCGCCTGAAAACATCCGGAGATCAGCGTCCAGTTAGTATAATCATCTATAAATCCTAGATCGGACTCAATCTGAGGATCGACATCAATATGGGCGATGCCGCTTCCTGTTGGAGGAGCAGCTGAGAAATAAGCTCCAATCGTCTGGATATTACATCCAAATTCACCCGGGCTGACATAAAAACTCACAGAATACCACTCGCCGGCTATTAATGGCTCTGTCAGGGGAGCGGATAAATACTCACGGTACTCAAAATTGGGAAGTTTGGTGTATCCACCGGCGTACCCAACCCCCGTCAGGGCTGGCTGGTTACCAAATAAATTGTCAGGAACATCGACAATACCTGATGTGCAACATTCATTAAATATATCAGGGGTGCCTTGTGTAGGGGCGACCCATGGTGGAGCGGCGGTTGGGCCGCCATTACCGAAAGTTTCCGGACAAAACGTTATAGTTTCAAAACTGTAATTCGGAACGAGGTTCTGCGCAGTCAGCAGGGACAGGTTCCCAATAAGGAACATGAGGAATAAGATTCCTTTGAGCAAAAAATTAGCCATTGGTTTGAGTATCAATATTGCAATAACAGGTCTCTTTCCATAGAAAGATAACCTTAAGGATACACATCCGCCCCAAATTGTTGCCTGATAGGTATTGAAGTGGTCGAATAAGGCAATAGAACAGTTTAAAAGAGGTAATCTGCAGTCCGGAGTGGGTGTTTTAATGTCCGCTTAGGCGGGGATCAGGCAATCAGCCGGTCCAGTAGTTTTTTAGTGGCTATAATACCTTCATCTTCAGACAAACGGGAGCCTTCATACTCTATACCGAAGTACCCTTTGTAGGTTGACTTTTTAACAACCGCTATCATCCTGGGAAAGTCAATTGTAGTTTCATTTCCATTAGAATCAAAGTCATATGACTTGGCGCTGACAGCTTTGGCGAAAGGCATCAATTCTTCAACACCCAGGTATCGATCATATTCATCAACGCAGTTGCTGTGCCCCATGCCATCGTCAGCATGCTTCAGGCAAAAATTTCCAAAATCGGGTAAGGTGCCACAACCAGGCATATCGACTTCTTTGATTACCCCGGCGAGCCATTTTCCATCAGAGCTCAGTCCGCCATGATTTTCAACAATCACGTTGATACCCACTTTTTCGGCAAAGGACGTCAGCATCCCCAGGCCATCGACCGCTGCGGCATGAAGTGCTGCGCCATCGTCAGAAACACCATATGCATTGACACGTATAGAATGGCAACCCAGCGTTTTAGCTGCTTCGATCCATTTATAGTGATTCGTTACGGCTGTCTCCCTGTTTGTATCATCAAGTTCTGCAAGCCCGCCTTCCCCATCAATCATAATCAGGAGTTGTTTTACACCGGCATCATCTGCCCGTGCATTCATCTCTGTCAGGTATTGGCTGTCTGAAGCTTTGTCCTTAAAAAAGGTGTTTACATATTCAACGCCATAAATACCGAAATTAACAGCGGCCTTTCGTGCAAAATCAAGGTGATCGAGGGATTTGTTTTGAAGGGATCTGTGCAGGCTCCATTGGGCTAGAGATATCCTGAAGCGAGGTCCGGGAGTTGGTTGAAGTGATGATACATAACCGGAGAGTCCGGGCAACATCGTCAATGCCATCGTGCCTAAAGCGCCTGTTTTAATAAATGTTCTCCTTTTAAAATCTGACATAGTACAAAGGGGTTACGGAAGTATTAAGTTTTTCATAAAACCTGAATATGACATATACCAGGCACTAAATTAATGATATCATTGTCATCGGGCAGATAACCGGAAAAGAGTCATTCAATTTATGAACAAACCGCGATTTAATTCCTTTTAAAATCCTGACCGCACTGACATCAGCAAAGTCCCAACCTCCTCGGGCAACATAACAGTCAGATTAAAGAACTGAAATAGATCGTATTTTTAAGTTTCCAACAGCAAATCACTTATTGTGCATCAAGTTCCAATATATCTGAGGATAATTATTCTATTGTCCTTTCCGGGTCTTCTCTTCTGCAAAAAAAAGGACGGCATGCAGGTGACCCAAGGGGCTTCTCCCCCTGTTCAAAACGCACTGGTTGTACAAACCCTTATAGCCTCTCCACATTCATTGAGTGCGGATATTGAGGTGCCCGGCACGATCATGGCAAATGAAACCACCGAGATACATCCCGAAGTATCGGGACGTTTGGTCCAACTCAATATCAAAGAAGGAACAAATGTCTCCGTGGGCGCCCTGCTGGCAAAACTATATGATGGTGATCTGCAGGCACAATTGCGAAAACTGGAGGTCCAGCTTAAAATAGCGGAACAAACAGAAAAGCGACAGGCAGAATTAGTCAAGATCCAGGGGATCAGCCAACAAGAATATGATATTAGCCTTTTGGGCGTTCTTAATCTTAAGGCGGATATGGATATTATCAGGGAGAGTATCCGGAAAACAGAAATCCGCGCACCGTTTGGCGGTAAACTTGGTTTGAAGAACGTGAGTCCGGGTGCTTATGTAACTCCGTCGTCTGCACTCACCACCATCAGCCAGGTCAGCAGCTTAAAAATCCAGTTTAACGTCCCGGAACGCTATGGTGCTAAATTAAAACAGGGTATGACCGTTTCTTTTTCAGTCGATGGTGCAGATAAAAATTTTACAGCTACGATGATCGCTTCTGAAACCAGTATTGATGAAAACACAAGGAGCCTTGCGGTGAGAGCGTTGGTCAAAGAAAAAGATTCTGCATTGATCCCAGGTGTGTTTGCCAAAGTAAAAATTGTCTTAGGAAATAATGAAGAAGCATTGATGGTGCCTAGCAGCGCGATCATTCCCACGGGAAGAAAAAAACAACTTTATGTATATCAGGGAGGAAAAGCGATGGCGAAAGAAGTGACAACAGGCGTAAGGGATAGTACAAATATTCAGATACTGACGGGGATCAAGATTGGAGATACGGTGATTACCTCTGCGGTGTTGTTTTTGAGGCCGGGGTTGAAGGTGGAGTTGGCGGAGCGCCAATGAGCAAAGCTCATGGGAGATACTATTTCGTGAGGCGTGAGGCGTGAGATTTGAGTCGTGAGATGTGAGTGGAGAGAAAAAGATTGGAAGTTTTTGAAGAAAAACGGCTTTTGTGGTAAAAATGGATGTGTTCAGGACACTTAGGGGTGATAGTCTTATTTCACCTCTAAAATTTAAAATCATGTTCTTACCATTAGCACACACCAAACTTGATGTCTACAAATGTTCACGAGAGTTTGTACTCTCTTGTTATTCGATCACTAGAAATCTTCCGAATGAGGAGCGATATATTCTGACACAACAAATTCGGAGAGCGGCATTGTCTGTTCATCTGAATCTCGCGGAAGGTAGTTCACGAAAATCACAAACAGAAAGAAAAAGATACTATGAAATTGCGAGGGGATCTATAATTGAAACAGATGCAGCTCTTGATATTTGTTTTGGATTAAACTATTTAACCATCGAGGCTATGCAACCCACAGGAGATTTAAGGGTTCGAACTTTTCGAATGTTAAGTTCAATGATTGACAAACAAAATCAATAATATGAAGCGTATACAGGATATATTTTTCACAGACTCCATCCCTCGGGCCTCACGTCTCACGCCTCACGTCTCACGATTTCGAACCATTACTGCCAATGCAATAAAATACTCACCACTCATACTTCGACCTGCTAACGCTCATCCAATTGCTACAGCTCAGTAACCGCCGCTCACAACTCACAGAATGAATTTATCCGAACTATCCCTCCGTCGTCCCGTCCTCGCGATCGTATGCTCGATCCTGATCATCATCTTCGGGGTGATCGGCTATTCATTTCTGAGTGTGCGGGAATATCCGGCGATCGATCCTGCGGTCATCAATGTGAGGACGACGTATGTCGGGGCTGATCCGGGCATCATAGAACAGCAGATCACAGAACCGCTGGAAAAAATTATCAATGGAGTGCAGGGGGTGGTCAATATCACCAGCACCAGCACACAGGGAGCCAGCAATATAACCGTGGAATTTGAATTGGGGGTAGACCTGGAGCAGGCAGCCAATGATGTGCGCGACAAAGTGTCCCTGGCGGCGGGCAACCTCCCACAGGATATCGATGCACCACCGATCGTGAGTAAGTCAGATTCAGATTCAGACCCCATTGTGTTCCTGCAGATCCAGAGTCAGACCAAGAACATGATGGAACTGACTGACTATGCAGAAAACGTGGTGCAGGAACAGTTGCAGACTATACCAGGGGTGAGTTCGGTCAGTGTTTTTGGAAAGCGTTATTCGATGCGGTTATGGATTGATCCTTCCAAATTGATTGCACACAAACTGGTCATTTCAGATATTAAGGAAGCGCTTGATAAGGAGAATATAGAATTACCAGGTGGAAAGATCCGTGGCAATGAAACCCAGCTGATCATCAAGACATATGGAAAACTGACCACAGAGAAGGAGTTTAATGACCTTATCCTGCGCGAAGATGATAACGGAGTAATTCGTTTTAAGGATATTGGATATGCGGAGCTAGGGCCTGAACTTGAAGAGTCGGTGAGCAGGAAAAACAATGTACCCTCTGTCAGCATAGGGATTGTCGCGCAGCCAGGGAGCAACCAGATCCAAATCGTAGATGAAATCTACAATCGACTCGAGACGATCAAGAAGGATATGCCTGATGATATCTTGCTTGAATTGGGTTATGACCGGACCACCTTTGTCCGCAATGCGATATCGGAAGTTAAAGAAACACTGATCATTGCGATCAGCCTGGTCGTCATTATCATCTTTTTGTTTTTCAGGGAATGGACGATTGCCCTTCGACCTCTCATTGATATTCCGGTATCCTTACTAGGTGCGTTTTTTATTATGTACATCATGGGTTTCTCCATCAATGTCCTGACCTTGCTGGCGATTGTACTGGCTACGGGTCTGGTCGTGGATGATGGGATCGTCGTCACGGAAAACATCTTTAAAAAGATGGAAGCGGGGATGAATAAATACAGAGCTGCATTTGAAGGATCTAAAGAAATATACTTTGCCGTCATTGCGACTTCTTTTACGCTCGCCATTGTGTTTTTACCCATCATTTTCCTTGAGGGTTTTGTCGGAAAACTATTCAGGGAATTTGGTATTGTATTGGCCGGAGCGGTACTCATCTCCGCATTTGTGTCACTGACGCTGACACCTGTGCTCAATATATTACTTATCAGGAAGGGCGGACACAAGCACTCCAGGTTTTACTTGTGGACAGAACCCTTTTTTGTGGGGCTGGAGAACCTTTATAAAAAGAGCCTTGAAGCTTTTATGCGGGTGCGTTGGATATCCTTGCTGATCGTGGGAGGATGCGCGGGAATCATTTTCTTTCTAGGCAAAAAAATTCCATCAGAACTGGCTCCCATGGAGGACCGGAACAGAGTGCGTGTGAGCGTTACGGGTCCTGAAGGGGCTGACTTTGATTTTACAGACGCGGTTACGTACCAGATTACGCAACAGCTAATGGATTCCATTTCGGAGCGATATATTATCCTTGCTTTTGCTCCTACATTTTCCGGTACACAGGGAAGCAATGCATCCTTTATCAGCATAGGCTTGAAGGACCCGGATCAAAGAGAACGATCTCAAGGTGAAATCGCTCAGCAGATGAGCGGGATGTTCAAGAAATACACGAATGTCCGGGCATTTGCCATACAGGAGCAAACCATTTCTGTTGGTCTTGGGGGTAGGGGTTCGTTTCCGGTTCAATACGTATTGCAGCATCTCAACTTTGACAAGCTCAAGGATAAACTTCCGCAGTTTATGGAAGAGGTTAGGAAGAGTGAGGTCTTCCAAGGCTTTGATGTAAATCTTAAGTTTAATCAACCAGAACTCCAGATCACGATTGATCGATTGCGTTCAAATGAACTGGGTGTGTCCGTGCTTGATGTCAACAACACCCTTCAACTTGCGTTGAGTGGACGGCGCTTCGGGTATTTCATCATGAATGGCAAGCAATACCAGGTCATTGCGCAGGTAGAGCGTATTGACAGGGATGATCCTTTCGACCTTAAATCCTTTTTTGTACGAAACAACAGAGGAGAGCTTATACAACTAGACAACCTGGTGAAGATGGAGGAAACGGCCAATCCACCTACGATCTTTCACTTCAACAGATTTAAGAGTGCGATTGTACAGGCGGGATTAGCTCCCGGTAAAACAATTGGTGATGGTATCGCTGAAATGGACAGGATAAAAGCGGAGGTACTGGACGAAAGCTTTAAGACTTCGCTCAGTGGGGCATCCCGGGATTATGCTGAGAGCTCCTCGAATATTTCATTTGCATTCCTCCTGGCATTGGTTTTGATCTTCCTGGTCCTTGCCGCGCAGTTTGAAAGTTTTATCGATCCGATCATCATCATGATCACGGTTCCATTGGCCTTGGCGGGTGCTGTGCTGAGCATGTGGATGTTTGACCAGACGTTGAATATATTTTCGCAGATCGGGATTATCCTGCTGATCGGATTGGTCACCAAGAATGGTATCCTGATCGTGGAATTTGCAAATCAGAAACGGAGACTCGGTGAGCTAAAGATGACTGCGGCGATTGATGCATCGGTAGCCAGGTTGAGACCGATTTTGATGACTACGCTGGCTACGACACTAGGTGCATTACCGATTGCCTTGGCTATTGGTTCTGCTGGTACAAGTCGTGTTCCATTAGGAATTGTCATTGTAGGAGGGATGTTGTTTGCGCTAATTCTGACGCTTTATATTGTACCGGCTCTGTATTCGTATCTGTCGTCCAAGAAGGCGGTGAGTTCTTTTGAGGCGGCCATAGCAGAACCCGTGAAGATGGCTGGTCATGAATAATTTTTGAATAAAAATTTACGTGCTCAAGAAAATGTGTTTATATCCAATAGAACAATACCATCAACCAATGGTGCGGACATCCATGTTTGTGTTCCTGGCGTTGATCATTTTTGGAATTCCTCATCACCTTCGTGCACAGGAGTTGCTCACCGTGCAAGACGCGATTGCTATCGCGTTGCAAAACAACTATGATATACAACTGGCCGAAAGTGATTCAGCGCGGTTAGGGCTCGATTACACGTATCGCAATGTGGTCTTCCTGCCGAGGCTGAATGCAAATCTCGGAACTACATGGACGCAGAACAATCAACAGCAGGAGTTTTCAGACGGGACAGATAGAAAGGGCGATGTAGCGACTAACAACCTTAATGCTTCGGTAACGCTCAACTGGACACTATTTGATGGCATGAAAATGTTTGCCTTGAAGAAGAAAGCTGAAGAGTATGCAGCATTGGGAGTGCTGGGCGTAAAAAACCAGGTTGTCAATACGATCGCTGAAGTGATCAATACATACTACATTATTGTTCGGCAGAAACAACAACTGAAGGCTATTGAAGAGCAGATGCAGATCAACAAGACGCGTGTGGACTTGTCGAAACGCAAACTGGAAATAGGGATGGGTAGCCGGCCTGAATACCTTCAGAGCCAGATAGATCTTAATGCGCAGGTATCTGCCAGGCTGCATCAGGAGACGTATATAAAGGAGTTGAAAGCGATATTGAACCAGCGCATCAATCCAACGCCGGCAGGGCAAGACAATCCATTACCTATCGACTATGAAGTAAGCGACACGATACCTATTGATTTCGATATTACCCTTGAAGCGATCCGCAACAACCTGGAGGAAAGCAGTCCATCGCTGCAAATCACCAGAAAGAACCTTGATATCGCCGGAATCTCTCTCAAAGAAATAAAGGCGGATCAATATCCGGTCGTGCAGTTTAATTCAGCTTATAATTTTAGCCTCACCAATAATGATGTGGCGCTGAATCCTTTCCTGCCTTTGACAAACCAGAACCGCGGATTTAATTATGGGTTTTCAGCGACGATACCTATTCTCAATTATCGGAACACCCACAGGCTGATCAAACAGGCTGAGTTGAATATCGGGTATCAGAACATACTCTATAGCAGTGAGCGATCAGCACTCAACCTCAGGGTGGTCAACGCGTATAACATATATGAGTTGCAAAAAGAAGCGTTGGCCCTGGAAGAGTCCAACATACTATTGGCGAAAGAAAATGTGTCTATCACGCTGGAGACCTATCGCCTTGGATCAACTACGTTTATTCAATTGCGCGAAGCAGAGAAGAGTTTGGAGGATGCCTATGACCGGTTGATCGCGGCGCGGTATAATGCGAAGGTAGCGGAGACGGAGTTACTTCGTCTCCGGGGAGACTTGGTTAAGTGAAGAGTGATGCTTCGACCTGCTAGTACGCATCCTCGTGCTACAGCTCAGCAACCAAGTGAAAAAGGCTAAGGCTAAGGCGAAGTATGAAAAGTGAATCTTCATCCGTGAGACGTGAGGCGTGAGACGACGGAGGGGTTGTTTTGTCAGGCAGGTAGAGTGAATGTATTAGCTGGCCTCAAGTCCTTCAAACTTCATGCTTGGCAGGAATAAGAGAAGTCTGGGTTATTCCTTTTCCCTTTGGCTAAAGCCAACAAACCGCAGTTACCTGCATGTGCTGCTGTTCATTCGAAGCTTTGAATGTTGAATGTAAAAATATTTTAAGATTAAAAAAAATAATCAGCTTTTAAATAATGCCTGTCATTTTTGCTAACTGCACCAGCGCAGTTGTATCTCTCGCGCCTAATCTCTCAATCATATTGCTTCGATGATTGCCAATGGTATTAACACTGATGAACAATTTTCCGGCAATCTCCTTTGTGTCCATATCTTCTGCAATGAGCATTAAAATTTCCTTTTCTCTGTTACTCAACAGGTCATTTTTTGAGTATAGTTTATCAGCAGAATGAAAGGTTTGTAAAAATTCTTTTTGCTGTCCGTAAGAAAATCGTATCCAG
>JANNSS010000329.1:0-5319 GCA_031402955.1 Saprospiraceae bacterium | reverse complement strand
TGAAGAATTTGAAAAAGGAAAATATAGCCGGGTTCATCACTGGGAGTTTGATGGTGGTATGAAAATAGCAGCCTCATCATCACCAACTGTGGTTCCGGTGCCAATGTCTGATGCATCGCTTATTGATCCGGAAGAAGCTTTCCTGGCAAGTCTTTCAAGTTGTCATCTTTTATTTTTCCTGTCTATTGCAGCAAAAAAGAAATTAATCGTTGAAAAATACGAAGACCATATACAAGGAACAATGGGAAAAAATGAAGAAGGAAAAATCGCCATGCTTACGGTGATATTAAACCCCATGATCATTTTTTCCGGAGAGAATATGCCATCACAGGAAACTATCCGGCAAATTCATGAGCTGGCACATGCCAGTTGTTATATAGCCAATTCGGTGAAAACGAAAATTGAAATTGTTACTAACTAAAAAATCTTGCATCAATGAAAGATTTAGCCATCCGGTTAAAAAATGAACCCGGCGCATTAGCGGAAATGGGTGAAATATTAGGAAAAGCCGGTGTAAGTTTGGAAGGCGGCGGTATGTTTGTTTGCAATGGTGAAGGGATTGCACACTTCCTGGTGGAAGATGCTGAAAAAGGAAGACTGGCACTTACGAAAAATGGTATTGAAATAATTGCAGTCAATGATGTGCTGATCCAGCAATTAAAGCAGGATGTTCCGGGCCAGTTAGGTAAAATATGCCGGGTGATGCAACAAAACAACATAAACATATTGGTTCAGTACAGCGATCATTATAATCAACTGGTATTGGTAGTGGATGATCACGCAAAGGGTTTAATGATCTCACAGGACTGGTCAAACGGAAAATATGAATAACGACACAGAAAAAATTGAACAGCATTTTGGCCGGGTCACTTCGCTGATTGGTGAAAGGTCGAGGGCTATCATGTTATGGAATCTTTTGGATGGCAGAGCTTACACTGCCACCGAGCTTGCAATTTGTGCGGATATTTCAGCACAGGCAGCCAGCAATCATTTATCTAAACTGGTAAAGGCAAACTTACTGGCCGTTGACAACCAGGGAAGACATAAATATTACAGGTTCAAAAATGATAAAGTAGCGCAGGTTATTGAAACTATTGCCAGCCTTTTACCTGTGGACAATAATGACAAGCAAAAAGAAATAGCACCGTTAAATGGGATAAAGTATGCAAGAACCTGTTACGATCATCTTGCAGGGAAAGCTGGTGTAGCCATTACAAACGGTCTCCTTGAAAAAGAGATATTGGTGGAGCAGAAAAACAACTATACAGTCTCTGCACTGGGTGTAAAATGGTTCGGGGAAATAGGAATCTTGAGATTCAACTTGGCGGCAATAGACATGACGTCAACGAAGTCCTGGACCGTAAGTGATTTTGCGATTCGAAGCACCACGGTCGGGTCTTCATTTCTTTTGACCGCATCTGCCAACGCACCTTCGAGCATACCCGCAGGTACTTCGTTGGAGTTGACATAGTATTTCAGTTCTTCGGTAACTGTAAGCGTCAATGGCTGCTTAGCCATCTGGCTGGTGGTATCTGATTTTGGCAGGAGGATCTTGATGATGTTGGCATTGGACATCGTAGCGATGATCAAAAAGAACAACAACAGGAAGAACATGATGTCGTTCATAGCCGACATCGCGTCTTCATCGTGGAAGGGCCTCCTTTTTCGGATCTCCATCATATTATCTTACCGGTTTTTGCAGGCCTTTGATAAATTCAAGAACCTCTTTCTGAAGATGCAGGGAGAAATTGTCAATCTTGGTCAGCAGGTAATTGTAACCCATAAAGGCAACCACACCAACCACCAATCCTGTCGCGGATGAAATCATCTTCTGGTAAAGACCTGCAGATATCGTGCCGATGGAAATATCAGCCGTCTGCGAAATGTTGTAGAAGATCATGATTACACCGAGAATAGTACCGATAAATCCAAGACGAGGAGCAATACCGGAAACCATACTGATATAGCCCATCTTACTTTCCATTTCACTCATCTCAATGTTGGATTGAACCGTGAGCGCTTTTTCAATGTATTCGATCGGTTTTCCTATCTGTGAAACACCAGCTTTGACCACATTACCCAGTGAACTGTTTGCCTGGTCACATAATAAGTTAGCCGAATCAAACTGGCCCAGGGATACTTTATCAAGCACACTGTTGACCAGGTTGTGGTCAATCTTGGACCGCTCCCGGATAAACAAGTATTTGCTGATGATAAAAGCAATAGAGATGAGCGAAAGGATGATCAATGGAATCATCACAACCCCTCCTTTGAAAAGAATATCAATCAAACGGATGCTCTCTTCAGTGGTAGCGGCAGTTGGATCAACAACGGTTGAAGTAGCCTGCAAGAAAAATCCTATCATGTTTTGTTATTTGATGCTTTAAGTTGTAAAAGTAGAAGATCACTACAAAGGAAAGAAATTTTATATAGATAATACAAATTATGTTTAATTTGTTGATAATCAGCATAAATAGTGAATAATTTGCCTAATTGTGCCTTTTCTCAGGGATACTTGATAGGATTAACGATTTCAAATTGCCGGTTCGTATGCACATTGCCCCTAAATCCTCCCGCAGCTCATTCGAGGCGGGATCTACACTGTGTTTCGACCTGAAGGGGACTTGCTTTACACTGCTAACCACTCATTCTTCACTTTTCATTTTTAACTTTTCACTCTTCACTCTTCACTTTCCATGAGCATCCACGGCTTGAAAGCCGTGGCAATTCAATTTCGCTGGCGTGGGCGCCAGTTTTTCTGCTCATGCAAATTTTCACTCTTCACTCTTCACTTTTCACTTTTCACTTTTCACTTTTCACTTAACCACCTGCATCCCTATCGCACAATGCAGACACCGTCGCTTATCGCAATAGTTCTTCTTCAGGTATAACATGGCTTGTGTCTGCCCGGCATCCGCAGCTATCCATCCACATTCCTTCCATCCGGTGATGATGGCGTTTTTTTCTGGAGGTAGTTCTTCCAGTAGTTTCAGGGCATAATCTTTCAGTATTGTTTTTCCTTGATGCTTGCCATAGAGAAACATCACAGGAGCCACCACATTGATCAGCAGGGTGATGGCTGTGTTTCTGCCGAGGTGCTTTTTAGTAGAAGGTGTATCTGCTGCAAAATGATAATGGGTGTCCCAGAATTCATGCGTTGGCGTCACCGAAAATAGTTTTATCCAATCTTCCGCGGAGGTATGTTGTTCAAGATATGAAACGAAATAATCCGTCCCCTTCATCATGGCCGCCAGCTGGGCGATCCTGATAGTCGGAAAATGCACAGGTCGCATCCGCATAAACCGCCATTGTAATGCAGGCATAGGCCGGAGATTATATTTTCTGGAGAGAAAATCAAATTCCTTTTTTAAATGCTTCACATAGGGAATATTGATCTCCTTGCCCAACATCCCGGCTGCACCAAACAAAATCGCTTCCGCCTGATCGGGCCGATCCTTGTGTTTTCGGAGCAGGCTTAATGGTATGCCCACTGCTAATACTTCCATAGCATCACTATTCGCCGGTGCACCGAGTTGCCTCGCCAGGACAGTATAGAAAGTTTGCTCCCAATTGTTAGCGCATTGATCAAGTATACGGAGGATGGATACCGTCTTTTGTTCGAGTCGTTCGGCCATCAATCGTTCAAGCCAGGAAGTCCTGATGAGCCCGGGCACGTCCATCAAAGCGGAAGCACATGGCACCCACTCCTCATTGTTCATAAGATGACGATATCTGTCAAGCAGTGCTACTTCGACACGACCTGCCAGCTCAAGGCAAGGCATCTGGTAACCATCCTCTGTCATTGCAGGCTGATCTTCTTCCCAGACAACATGGAGTATGACATTGTTGTAGTGCGTATCGTGTTCATGCATATGCAGGTACCAGGCTGAGCTCCTGATATGTATTTCCACATGGCCTGCCCATAGCTGATCTCCGATGCGTATCCTTGCCTGCAGAAAATCAGGGCCTTGATCCTGGTTTGGAATTCCGGAATGAAGGATTTCAATAGCCGCGCCACCGGTCGTGATCAGATCGGTTTGGTTGAAAAGTTTCCGGTGCCAGATGAATTGTAATAATTGTTCTTCCATTACTCCTTTCGGAGAAGGACATCAAACCGCATGGGAAATTCATTTTTCTCATCTGCCTCAAATCGTTGAGACGACACGAGATCCCAGTCGTTGATATCTATCTCTGGAAAGTAAGTGTCTCCAGTGGTCTCAGTTATGACCTCTGTCAGGTAAATTTTATCTAAAAGATGCATGGATTGTTTATAAATCTCTCCACCACCTATGATAAAGGTCTCTTCCTCACCCGCATCCTGAGCCAAACTCAACGCTTCTTCTATGGAATGCATGACGATAGCTGAGGAGGTAATAAAAAATGGATCCCTGGTCAAAACAATATTGACCCTACCCCTGAGCGGACGGTAATCAAGGGAAGCAAAATTGTTTCGCCCCATGATGATATGGTGTCCAAGTGTTGTTTCCTTAAAAAACTTCATATCTCTCGGCTGGTGCCAGGGTAGATCCCCGTTTCGTCCGATGACTCTGTTGCTGCTCATGGCAGCGATAGCACTGATGATCATGAAGCTAAGGTAAAGTGAAGCGATCAGCTGTCAGCTATCGGTCGTCAGCTTTCTTTAGATGCCCCGTAGGGGCTATAGGTCGGTAATGCTGGATGAAAAAAATTCCATCGTGCCCTGTAGGGGCACTACTGGATTACTCCCTGGACCGTGTCTGTTTCCTGGACATTTTTCCACAATCAAGACACAGATTACGAAGCACTCGTGTTGTGCCCCTACAGGGCACGGTCGGTTTGACTATTTCTATGTTGCCGACATGTAGCCCCTACGGGGCATATTTGGTCTTGCTTCCTTTCCCTGCGACCTGAAGGTCGGGGCTATTCAATAAATTCCCAATAAGTCAAACTGCTAACTTCTCATGGTTCGACCAGCTTTCGCTCAACCAAGTGCTACAGCTCACCAACCGCTGCTGACTGCTAACTTTTAGTTTTATTGATCATATCCGCTTCCAGCATCTTGGTTTCAATCCATTTACGTCCTTCGCTGATATCACCCTTTAAATATTTTTCGATCATCAGCCCGGCAACCGGCGTAGCAAAGCTTCCTCCCCATCCGGCATTTTCGATGTACACCGCAATGGCAATCTTTGGCTGATTGCGTGGAGCAAAACCAAAAAAGACAGAGTGGTCTTCCCCATGAGGGTTTTCCGATGTACCTGTCTTACCACAAACTTCAATATCCGGAATGAAGGCCATCGTTGCAGTTCCGCTTCGTACAGCACCACTCATGCCTTCGAT
>JANNSS010000328.1:0-6495 GCA_031402955.1 Saprospiraceae bacterium | reverse complement strand
CCTGTCCGTACCTTTTTATTTCATATTTCCAATGCTTCAAGCAAATCCTCCAACAAATAATCCGGCTCCTCAAGCCCTACATAAAACCTCACATAATTCCACGGAATATGCGGATTGTCACGCCCCGGAAGGTTATACAGCGCCGCCATCGGTAGTATGAGTGCTTCGTGCCCTCCCCATGATACAGCGATTTTCCATCGCTTCACTTTACCGACGACTTTAAGGAGCGTTTCAATATCCGGAAGATCAAATTCAATAGTGAACAAACCTCCGCATCCGGTCATTTGCTTTTTGGCAAGTTCATATTGCGGAAAATCAACATCGAAGGGATATAATATCCGCTTGATAGCCTTGTGGCCTTTAAGGGCCGCTACTATAGCTTGAGTAGAAGATTGTACACGTTCCATGCGGATAGGCAGCGTGCGCAAGCCCCGTATGATGAGCGATGCATCATGAGGAGATATGATCCCACCCAATACCATATATTCATCAATAAACATTTTCTTGATGATCGCGTGACTGCTGCACACCACACCTGCTACTACATCACTATGTCCATTGATATACTTCGTAGCGGAGTGAATGATGATGTCCACACCCATCTTAGCTGGTTGTTGAAAGATGGGACTGGCGTGACTGTTGTCAATCGCTGTCAGCAGGTTGTGTTTTTTCGCCAGCGCAACACAGGCTGTTATATCCTGTAACTCATAGGTAAAGGTGTTCGGACTTTCAAGAAACAGGAGTTTTGTATTTGGCTTGATGAGCGCTTCGATGGCATCGATATCACTGCCATCCACAAAGTCATACGTTACTCCAAATCTGACCAGGTACCTGCTCAGAACTGTAGCAGTCCAACTATATGGATGTCGCACACAAATCACGTGATCACCCTGACCTACGCAACTCATGATCGTCATCGAAATAGCGGCTGTTCCACTGGCGAATACTAAAGCATCTTCTGTTGCTTCTAGTGCAGCTATTTTTTTGCGGAGGATTTCTACCGTTGGATTATTTCCTTTGGTATAGATATGTGAATTTAATTCATCCAGGATGGCATTCCGGAAATCCTCAACATCAGGAAATACAAAATTGCTGGTCTGGATGATTGGAGGTGACATCGCGTTGAAATATTTTTCACGATGTTCACCGAGGTCGTTGAGGATAAAGCTTATATGGTCTTCCATGGATATGAGACAAGAGTTGAATTTATATCATTGAGTGTATGGCAGCCTGAAAGGGCCATCGTAAGTTCAAGTTCTGACATGATGTTGGAGATGCAATCGCTGATGCCTTGTTCGCCATTACAGGCCAGTGCCATTGCATAAGGCCTCCCGATCATGACGCCGGTAGCGCCCAGGGCTATACATTTGAATACATCGCTTCCTGATCGAATACCGCTGTCGAGCCATACTTCCATACTGCCTTTGACAGCGGATAAGATGGATGGCAGCGCTTCCGTGCTGGATATGGCACCGTCAATTTGTCGGCCACCATGATTAGAGACGATGATACCATCTACACCTATGCTTGCAGCTTTGAGAGCATCATCTGTACGAAGGATTCCTTTCAGGTAGATCGGAAGTTTTGTCCATTCACGGATCAACGAAATGTCATCCCAGTTGATTCCAGGATTGCTGAAGATGGAAGTAAATTTTCTGGCTGCTTTCATGGCCTTACCGGATCGGAGATTAGCAAGAAATCCACCCGGTATGCGACTGTTGAGCCGAATAAGATTTTGAATTAACTCAAACGAAAGAGGTGGTTTTACAATATCTGTTTGCACCGGATCAGGTAGCGCATTAAACACAGGATCTGAATAATATTGGGCGATACCTTTGCCCATGATAAAGGGATTGTATCCTAAGGACAGGTCTCGCATTCTCCAGCCAAGCAATGTCGTATCAAGCGTGACGACTATGGCGCTGCAGTTGATAGCTTCAGCACGTTGGATAAAACTTTGTGAAAGTTCTTTTGACTTACTGTAATAGAGTTGAAACAATCGCGGGCAGTCACCAAGATGCTTTGCAATTATTTCCATCGGATGGGATGCCTGACTGCTGATGATCATCGGCACATGCATAGCAGCGCAAGCGCGTGCTTCAGCAAGATCGCCGTCTCGGTGTGCCAGTTCGAGTACACCGATGGGTGCGAGCATAAAAGGTGCAGGAAGGGTATGCGCCCTCCAAGGTTGTTGCATACTGACTTCCTGCACACCACCAAGCATTCTTGGATGGATTTTGACCTGGTCAAGTGCCCGTCGGTTTGCATCAATAGTGGTTTCACTACCCGCACCGCCGGCGAGGTAAGCAAAGGCTTCAGGACGTAATATTTGTCTTGCCTTTTCTTCAAGTCCCGCATACGAAACCGGTGTGCTTGGTTTCATTCCGGCAAATCCATCTAAGTAAATCTTTCGTTGTCGTTGGAGGCTGCGCATGAGGCCTACAATGTAGAAAGAAATATAGAGATAGGAATTGCCCTTTTGGCCATCCTTGGCACGAAGCAGGGACACATGTGAATGTGCCCCACTTCATGCAGCTGCATGCAGTTACCTGAAGATCTATGACGATCTGCCTGATCTCAAAATGCCACTGGATGGTTTCGCTTAGTCAACCAGTAGGGTTCCTGTTAAAGGACCCATTCATGTCGACCGGATATTACAATGAATCCACAGGAAGTTGGTGCATTAAGCACCACCCAGCAGCAAATTGAAACGGTTTTGTATCGTAATAAAGGAGTGGGGGGATATGGTAAGACACCTCTAAAGTATAGGATTACCTGATGCAAAGTGATCACATAGCGAAAAATGGGGGTTAACCCTTAAACTTGAATGCTTATAGGCTTATGTGCTTATAAGCTTATCAGCACATTAACTTATCAGCATATCAACTCATAAGCTCATAAGCCCTTTTTTGGCATCATTATTGCATTACGATTATTTTTAATATAAAAAATGCCCCCATGTCGAAGAAACTCGTACTGATCAAAGTCAACCAGCATTGCGGCACCATTTTCGTTCCCAGGTTGGTCGTCCGGAATACCCATTAATGACATTATAAAAATTAATTATATATTATGAAGATCTTCAAGCAATTATCGTTTCTCGCCCTTCTCCTTTCCCTAACCTCTTGCGGTGGCGGCGGGGTAGATCCGAAAAATCCTAAGAGCAAGGAATTTGAATTGTACATTGATTACTGGAACACACAGGGTACCAACCCGCAAATCACCTTCGACGCTGTCAATTCATCACCGGAAGTGAAAATTGACTTCAGCCAGACCTTTGCAGGGATAGCGGTACCACCTAATTTTACAAATGTCATCATTGACAATGTGCGCATCATTGATGCTAACGACGTCAATTACCAGATCGACGGAATCACAGCCTATGAGTGGCGTGAAGAATTGGATAACTGGAAAGAGGATGTGGAATTTACCATGAACTATACGCAGGTGCAGGATCTTTCTGTCATCATGGTACTTGATGAGAGTGCATCCCTTGGTGAAGATTTTGAAAAGGTAAAACAATATGCCAGCAGCTTTATTACCAATGTGCTTGCGGAGATTCCAAATGCACGCATTGGTATTGTTGATTTCGCTGACCAGATCCACAGTTTTCCAGCAACCAATAATAAAACAGCACTGATCAATTATATCGCCAGCCTGACCCAGGGACCATTTACGACGCTATATGAATCTGTTAATGTCGGTATAGATATGTTGGAAGATATGGATGCTGAAGCCAAGGTGTTATTGGTCTTTACGGATGGAACGGATAATAATTCAGATCCGGAATTTACACCTACGTATATCCTGGACAGGCTCAACAACACAACTTCGGATGTCAAGATTACCAGTTTCACGATTGGTCTTGAAGGCAAGGGTGGTGTAGATAAACCAGTGCTGACAGAGATGGCGGCTAATGGTGGAAGTGCTGCGTTTCCAAAAAATGCAGATGAACTCGGCAAAGTGTTTCTGAAATTCAGCAGCTCAATCGCCAACGTATACAATCTGACCTATGTCAGAAACCAGCAGGTAGTTCCGGACTCAGACAAACGTAAGTTGAGGTTTGTGATCAAGGGTACTGCAAAGAATGACTAAACACCTATCTCCTGGCTCCTGTTTCCTGGCTCCTGAAAACGGATAAAGTAAACAACCTGTGAGTAGGATTAAAATAAAGGGTAATAGATTTTTATAGTTAAAAAGCTCGGCGTAAGGAACCGGGCTTTTTTTTATATCCTACCACCCCACATACTTCGGCGGCTCGACTCCCTTCATACGCAGATATACCACGAGCTGCCCACGGTGATGCGTCAGGTGATCTGTCATGAGTAAGAGAATCCGCCTCCTCGTCATGGTGCCAGCAATGAATTCAACTTTCTCATGCAGATCCTTCTCCGTCATGACATCCACCGACTGCGAAGCATAGGCGAATGCTTTTTCAAGCATAGCAATTATTTCCTTTTTACTATTGCCGGATTTGGAAGGATCTATGTGCGTCTTGGACCCATCCAGGTAAGACGAACTGAGCCATACCATATTGCCAGCGATATGCTTAAGCTGTTCCCTAAACGTCATCTCAACAGCTGTTGGAGTGTATCCATAATGATCTTCAGGCATCACTTTCGCAAATTCCAGGGTATAAGCGGCAGCATTTTTCCATTTAATCTTGTAGTCAGATAGAAATGAATCCTGAGCCTTTACAGAAAACGCCAATAGCAACAATGCCGGCAGTAAGCGAAATAGAAGGGATATTTTCATAATCATAATTTTTTTTCGTGAGACGTGAATCGTGAGTCGAGAGAGGTTATTCCTAATTCTAACAGTCCTTCACTTCTCACTGTTCAAGCTTCGGCTCAGCACATCGCTTTTAATTTTTCACTTTTCATTTTCGTCTCACGCCTCACGCCTCACATCTCACATCTCACAACTCACAATATCAAACGTTTTTCTAACTTCATCGGACGGTTTAACATAACTGTAACTTAAAACATGAAGCAAACCAACCAACGCCGCGCCTTCCTGGGCAAATTAGCTGCCGCCAGCGCAATTCCCCTGGTCCCTTCTTTCCTGAAGCCTGATGCCAACCTTGACTGGATACCTAAGTATAAAAACTCTTCAGCCCTTGCCCTGAGCGGAGTCGAAGGGTCCGCATCAGCCTTGGTTACAGACGAAACCTTCTGGTATCAAATCAAGACAATGTACTCTTCCTCGCCCGGAATCCTCAATCTCAACAATGGCGGCGTGAGTCCACAACCTATCATCGTGCAGGAGGCATTTGAACGGTACAATAAGATGTGTAATGAAGCCCCTTCTTATTACATGTGGCGTATCCTTGACCAGGGTCGTGAACCTCTTCGCCAGCGACTTGCAGAATTTGCCGGAACCTCTGCGGAGGAACTGGCCGTGGTCCGTAATGCCAGTGAAGCTCTCGAAACGGCCATCTTCGGTCTTCGCTTAAACCGCGGTGACAAAGTAGTCGTATGCAAGCTCGATTACCCCAACATGATGAATGCCTGGAAGCAACGCGAGCACCGTGATGGCATCGTGCTCAAATGGGTTGATCTTGATTTGCCACGTATGACCAATGACCAGATTGTAGCTTCCTTTGCCGAACAAATCACTCCGGACGTCAAAATTGTCCACATCACCCATTTGATCAATTGGAACGGACATATCCTGCCTTGCAAGAGAATAGCTGATCTGGCACATGCGGTAGGGGCTAAAACCGTGGTGGATGGAGCCCATTCCTTCGCGCACATCCAATATGCCATCCCAGACCTCGGTGCTGACTATTTTGGTACCAGCTTACACAAATGGATGTGTGCTCCATTTGGATCAGGACTGCTCTATGTGAAAAAAGAGAATATCGCCATGCTCTATCCGCACCTCGCAAGCGGCGAACCCGAAAGCCCTGATATCCGCAAGTTTGAATCGCTGGGTACACGATCCTTTGCCATCGAACAAGCTATCGGCCAGGCACTTGATTTTCAATACTCCATCGGTAACCAATTGAAACAAGACAGGCTTCAATATCTGAAACTATACTGGACAGATGCAGTTAAAGATCATCCCAAAATTCATATCAACACGGATACACATCCCGACCGCAGTTGCGCGCTATGCATCGTCAATATGGATGGACGCAAACCCACAGAACTTGGAGAGGCCCTCCACAACCAATTCAAGATACACACCACGGCAATCGAATATGAAAACGTGCAAGGAGTTAGAATTACTCCACATGTCTACACCGTCAAGGCAGATCTCGACCGACTCACCACCGCATTACTGAAACTTGCAAATACATAATCCAGGATTTTTTTTTCGCACGTCGCAGATCCCTCCATATTGGGCGCAGTCGAGCATTGTGCAGACCACAGCAGTATAGATAGATACTCTGGAAGCTGGAAGCTGGTAGCTAGAAATTGATTCCTTGAAAAAACTAATAGGGTTAAAAAAACGCTTATGTAGGGGTTCAAAATTTTGAACCCCTACATA
>JANNSS010000327.1:0-5009 GCA_031402955.1 Saprospiraceae bacterium | reverse complement strand
CTGCAAATTATGGTATAGGCGGTGTTTTTACGGGTAATTGGTACGGATTGGTAGGCGCTGGTCAAACCGGAGCTTCTGCCGGCGTATATGCAGATGCCTATGGGGCGACGAATGCTATTTATATCAATGGAAACCTTGCCGGTACGGGAACAAACAATTATTCTTCAGATGCCCGACTCAAAAAAAATATCCTGCCGCTCACAGAAGCATTAATTGCGATCGAAAAAATGAAACCATCAGAATATGAATTTAAGGTAGGTGAGTTTGGGTCAATGTCACTCCCTGATGGAAAGCACTTTGGAATTATCGCTCAAGACCTGCAACAAATATATCCTCAATTGGTGATTGAAAATACTTTTAACGGTGATTCAAAAGAGGGATTCAAATATCTCGGTGTTAACTATAATGAACTGATACCGGTTTTAATAAAAGGTATGCAGGAACAACAACAAATCATTGAAAAATTATTAGCACGTATCGAAGCCCTGGAGAAAAAATAGGAGGTTTAGCAAGAGCAAATAAGGAACTTTTATTTGCTGATTTTTAGTATACCATTTTTGTGATTTCGCATTGAATATGAGTATTGAGAGTTGAAATTATGCATCTTTGGTGCTTACGTTTAGAATGTTTAGTTTTTGTTTTCCTAAACTTCCTAAACAGTACCATCGAAGATGGTAAACGCTAAACTTTCTAAACACTGTACCTTTTAAAATACAGCATTGCCTCAGTTTTCGATTTAGCCTTTGTTGGAGCGGTGCGGGAATCGAACTGTTTGATCCATCAAAACCAGTTGCAGGAGCAAACTCCTGCAACGGCCTCCATGACAACCCTATAACCTTCTAATCTCCTAAGCCTTTTACAAGTTTAGATTCGTACGAAACATCTGTATCGCAATCGCAAGCAATAATATCCCAAAGATTTTTCTCAAAGCATCGGTTGCAGTCTTCGGTAATTTCTTAGCGAGCCATGGGGTGCTTTTTAGTACAAAGAAAATGATCAGCAGATTGGCAACAATACCAATCATGATTTCCATCGTATCAAAACTGGAACGTAGTGAAAGGATCGTAGTGAGCGTTCCTGCACCAGCCAACAGAGGGAAAGCAATCGGCACAATACTACCTGATGAGCTTTCAGAAGTATCCGATTTGAAAAAGTGAATACCTAATACCATCTCCAATCCGATGAAGAAGATAATCAGCGATCCGGCAAGTGCGAACGAACTAACTTCCACATGAAACAGACCAAGGATCGCTACTCCAAAAAAGAGGAAGGCAACCATCAGGATGCCTGCGGTAATGGTGGCAGTCGAAGGGTGAATATTCACTCCACGCTTTTTGAGATCCAGGATGATCGGCAATGATCCAATGATATCAATCACCGAAAAGAGGATCATGGTTACGGATAATACTGCTGAAATAGCCATTATTAAATTGTTTAATTACATCAATATTAATGCTTTTTGCGTCTAATTAGTTTCATTGTAGTATATTTGGTGTCAAATTACTTCTAATTTAAATCTATAGAAAAACTTTATAAAGATATATCCATGAATCAGGCTCTTGAAAATCAAATTGACAGCACCGATATACGCATTTTGGAGGCGTTGATGGACGATGGACGCATCGCTTATTCGACGTTAGCTGATGAAATTGGGTCCTCAAACACACTTGTTCACCAACGAGTGAAAAAGCTGAAGGATCAGGGCATTCTTAAAAAACCGGTCTTCCTTGTTTCCCCCGAGCACGCTGGATATGATACCTCTGCCTTTGTCCTGATCATCGTCCGCGAATCCAACGAAATCCTACAAGTGCTTGAAGCCTTAAAGAAGATTCCTGAAGTAGTAAGTTGTATCAGCATCATGGGCCGCTATGACCTCATGGTCCGCGTCTATGCGGTCAACAACCGACACCTGCAAGACATCGTGCATGATAAACTGCAAGCTATACCCGGGGTAGAAGGTACAAATACGATGGTAGCATTTGAAGTGAGCTTTGAAAGGCAGATTTCTATTCCAGATGCGGAGACAGTGGCGATGTATAGAGCCCATAAAAAAGCATAAGCAAGGAGCAAGGGGCAAGGAGTATTCGGCATGATCATATTGACTGGAATGCAAAAACTATGTTCGTTCAAATCTCAGATTTGAATGCAATATATCCCGCGTCTCCTGACGCGAAAATGAAAATCACGTTCTCACTTTCTCACTCTCTCACATTTCACATTCCCAATTCATCATGCCCGCCTATCGATATAAGCAGGATCATATCTTCCTTTATCACAAAATCAATCATAATTCTGTATTGTAAGTTGACAGAGACAGAATAGTATTCTTTTAAATGGCCATGCAGTTTATGGAGACGGAGAGAAGGATGAAATGGATTTGACTCAAGGATCGTGAGCGTTTTAAAATATTGCTCACGTAGTTCAGGATGTTTTTTCCTGAATTTTAATAACTGACGTTCATATGATTTTGTAGTGAGCAGCCTCGGCATCAGGTATGACTACTTCGAAGATTTCTTTTCCTTCTTCCACAACCTGTCCATATGCTGGTCTGCAGTCTCAACAGTGTATTGCCCTTTGTCGATATCCTTCACAGCTTGTTGGTAAGCCATCTCCATTTCAGCCAATCGCAATGACTCATAATCTTCAGCTTTTAACACCACATATTTAACCCGGCCACGAACTGTTATAGACAACCTGTCATCTTGACTAAGTCCATCTTCTATGGCTTTTACACCACGTGTTTTTATATCATTTGCAGTGATCATGTCACCAAAAGTACGGTAAATAGTACTATTAATAGTGCTTTAAGTCTTTTAAAATTTGGACCATGATCAAAATCTACATGTTCGTTCATGTCTCCGACTTGAATGCAATATTTCTCGTGTCTCCTGACGCGAAAGTGAAAATCACTCTCTCACTCTCTCACGTTCTCACGTTCTCACTCTCTCACTCTCTCACGTTCTCACTCTCTTACACTTCCACCCAACCCTTCCATTACATTATTCCGTCTTATTGTTACATTTTTCCTGTCCGGGGCACAATAATCAGTATTTCGGCTATGTTATTAGGAGTGTATAAAATACTGAGTATGAAGCAAGAATTTACCCAACTACAATTGACAAGACTGGTATATGGTGAGACGACAAAGGCAGAATCTGACATGCTGCTGGAGTTGGCTCAGACCGTTCCCCAGATTGCAAAAACCTTAGAAACCCTCAAAAAGGGAAAAGAGGCCCTGGGAAAAGACAGGTTCTCACCATCTGAGATGGTGATCAACCGAATCCTGGGGTACAGCGCCTCATCCGCGCCGGTATCTGCAAGCTGATCAACTGATCTTCAGTCAATTAAAGAAAAAGGCCCCGACATGTTCGGGGCCTTTTTTCATACTCAATCATCATTATTCGGAACAAAAATATTAAAATATTTTACGATGACGAGAAAATAGTCAAAAAATGTCTGTATATTTGTCCCAGACATATGAGCCGAAACGACTATATTTACTAATCCAAAATTCTTTAAAAATGTCATCAGAAAAGGAACGCGACGCCCGGTTGAAAGCCCTCCAACTCACAGTAGATCGCTTAGAAAAAACGTATGGTAAGGGCACCATTATGAAGCTTGGCGACAAACAGGTCGTCGAAGTGGAAGTCATCCCTTCAGGATCGGTCTCCCTGGATCTGGCCATCGGAATTGGTGGTTTCCCAAGAGGACGTGTAGTAGAAATCTACGGCCCTGAATCCTCCGGTAAAACCACCCTGGCCATCCACGCCATCGCGGAATGCCAGAAACAAGGTGGTCTCGCAGCCTTTATTGATGCAGAGCATGCCTTTGACCGTTTCTATGCCGAGTCCCTGGGCGTAGATTGTGAAAACCTCCTGATCTCTCAACCAGACAACGGGGAGCAGGCACTCGAAATAGCAGAAAACCTGATTCGTTCAGGCGCCATAGATATCATTGTGATTGACTCAGTAGCCGCTCTCGTACCAAAAGCCGAAATCGAAGGCGAAATGGGAGATTCTAAGATGGGCCTCCAGGCTCGACTCATGTCCCAGGCCATGCGAAAACTTACGGGTACCATAGGCCGCACTGGCTGTTGCTGTATTTTCATCAACCAGCTCCGTGAAAAAATCGGTGTCATGTTCGGTAACCCGGAGACTACTACCGGTGGTAACGCCCTTAAGTTTTATGCATCCCTTCGTCTTGACATCAGGCGTAATGGAGCTGCCCTCAAAGACCGTGACGGTAATATGGTTGGTAATCACGTCAAAGTGAAAGTCGTCAAAAACAAACTGGCACCCCCATTCCGCGTCGCTGAATTCGACATCATGTTTGGTGAAGGTATCTCCAAGGTTGGTGAGATCGTTGACCTCGGTTCCGATGCAGACATCATCCAGAAAAGCGGTGCATGGTATAGCTATGAAGGCACCAAGATTGCCCAGGGAAGGGATGCAGCTAAGCAGTTCTTCCTCGACAATCCTGAGCTGGCTTGGGAGATCGAGCAAAAGATCAAAACAAAGTTTGCTACGAGCCGGATTATACATAAGGAGGAAGAGGTGGAAGTAGGGGAGGATTAACCCCCCCTCGCCCTTATAGGCGATCCCCCCTAAAGGGGAGATGTTTTCCTCGCCCTTACTAGGCGATCCCCCCTAAAGGGGAGATAAAGTCAAATAATGATTTTTTGAGTGAGACCTTAAGAAATGGGGCACAAAGCAATTTGGGCCCCTTTCTTTTTCCCCCCACGGCTTGAAAGCTGTGGCAATTCAATAAATCCACCTTTTCTCACGTTCTCACGTTCTCACGCTCTCACGCTCTCACTATCTTTACCTCCGGGCTATACCCCACACAAGTTGATATCCTATGACAATCCATTTTAAGATTTTTACACTGGCCGTGATTGCGGCCTTTTCTGTTTCCTGTTCCTCCTCAAAGAAAACAGCATCCACAGGTACCGATCTGGACGGTATGCAACACGTCACGTTGGATACCATGATGGTCCATCCGGATCAAAG
>JANNSS010000326.1:0-2984 GCA_031402955.1 Saprospiraceae bacterium | reverse complement strand
TCCGTGATGGTCACATAGAACCAGGTATCATTTTCAACGCCGGCTGTTGGATTTGGTGAATTCGGGTCATCAAGAAATGCAGCAGGTGACCAGACATAATTATACAATGGATTAAATCCAGGATTGAGTTCAATAGAATCCCTAAAACAATTGACTGTTGCTTCTGGCAGCTGATCAAGGATCGCATTTACCGTAATCGTATTTGTAATCGAAACATCACATCCATCTCTCGAGGATAGTGTCACAATATAGACACCGGGTTGGTTGTAAGTATATGTCGGATTTACCAGTATGGAGGTATCATTTGTGATCGAGGTATCTCCAAAATCCCAGTGGTAATTTGTCCCATTCGTAGAAGTATTGTTAAACTGTACTTCAAGGCTCTTACAATCCGTCTCGTAATCAAATGCCAGATTCGGTAGTTGCTGGACCTCCACAAAGATGGAATCCGTTATCGTACAAACGCCGTCTGTAACCGTTACAAAATATTCCACGGAGACGCCTGGAAATGCGATAGGATCCCAAGGTTCATTGAGATTTAAACCAAGTGGGGGTTCCCATGTATATGTCAGTGTAGAATCACCTCCTAATAAAAGATGAACTGACTCTCCATTACAAATACTGTCTGCTTCGGGATTGAATATCAAGTCAAGTTCCTGCACAAGGAAGCATCTTATCTTAGATGCTGTGCACCCGTTTGTATCCGTGACAATGAGGGCAAGACAAACCGTGGAAGGTTCATCTATATCAAAAGTAAACGTTTCATTTTGTTCTGTACTTGCAATAACACCTCCTGGATACGTTAACAACCATTCCCATCCAACAATCGAATATTCTGGATCAGACGAAAGATCAATGACATCCAGAATGATTCCATCTGTGCAGGAATTGGAGCTATAACTAAACTCAGCATTCAGATTTGAAGTAAACACACCGATGGTCTGGATGATCGTGTCATAACAAATCTTATCACTATCGTTTACAATCAGGGCTACCTCATAAAATCCATCCTGGGCATACGTATAAATTGGATTGGCTTCAACAGAGGTATCACTTATTGGATTACCGTAATCAAATATCCAAAGGTATTCATCGGCATCTACCGAGGTATTGATAAAGTTCATGGTGAGATTTTCACAATTCAAACCCGGTGAAGTAAAATCTGCAACTGGGACATCGCGGCATGCTCTCACATTGTACTGGAAATCTATCCGGGTCTGCGTCAATTCTCTCCCATCACGGAATGCTGAAACCACAATCGTGATCACAAACTGACCGATAGTGTTTGGCCTTCCGGTGATATGTCCTGTGACAGGATCAATAGTTAGAGGTACCCCTCCCATCACATTTGCCAGGCTATAAGGTGGCCGCCAATTGATGAGATCATATGGAGGAGGATTAGGTGGCTGAGGCATGTTATTGATGATATCACCTCCGCTATATGGTGTCGCGAGGCTGAATGCCAAAGAGTCGCCCTGGGAATCAGTGGCAGGTAGAAAATAATCTATGTCTTTGTTGACACAGATGTATATCGGAGGATATGAACCTATTTGGGGAGAACTTTTACACACCTGTTGAGCAACTCCTGTCATTTCGGATACGAGTGTCATCCCTGTCAGCAATGGATTAAGAATATTCTGAACTGAACCATTGCGACAGCAGCGCTGATACACCATTTTGTAACCGTTGGCCCAGAATGGAAGAAAAATAGTATCGACATAGGTGGTCTGATGTACACACACCGGATTACCGGCAATACTACAATCACTGACCAATATCTGGTTTAGTGTATCATCTTCATTGAAATCCATTAAGAACTCACCACCAAAACCCACAAAGGCGAGTGGTAAATTGGTCGTAGCATCAAAGAATCCAATAGAAGCCGGGTCATCAAACTGGGCGTTATCTGCACCGAGCAGACAGTCCCTTCGAAGAGAGAGCCTGATCTCATAAAGATTATTGCCCAGACACCGGTATGTAAGATTCCCTCCTACGATGTGCGTTGCTTTCGCGTCCTGTTGGGATAACATCAGCAGACTGCACATGATGAAAATCATGCGTAGGGCCATCTTGCCACTGTTCAGGATATTAAGGATAGGTATGTTCATGTCTGTTAATACTTTACTTCAACAATTTCAACACGGCGTTCTTCCGAAGCTTCCGGACTATAGATAGATTGTCTTACTTTCTTAGGATCATCACTGACGGTCTTAGGAGCCGTTTCCTCGCCGAAAGATTTTTCTGCTACGACAAGGTCTCCGGTTTCCATATACTTCCAGAGCACACCGCCTCGAAAGATTTTGAATTCATTTTGTATACTTGAAATCCTCCGTTTACCTAACCTCAGGTTATAATCAGCTGACGCCAACGGACTCGTGTAGCCTTTCAGATAGATGGCCATTTGCTTTCCATCACGCAGGTATTGTTCAAGGATGTGCATCAAGGTTTCTAACTCACGTCTTCCTTTCGGAATGGAATCATTGAAGAACCCATCAATTGCCTTGGTAGCCATATCCTTGTTTTCAGGAGGGTTTCCGGCTGCAAATTCTTCTGCGAACTTACTTCTGCGGGCCGTATAGGCATCATAGGTCTGGAAGTAGTTAACCTCTGTACGATCTGCAGTACTTGGGCCTGGCTCATCATTATCAAAATAAATTTTTGAATAGAGGAACACATCGATCTTGTCTACTTCAAGGAATAGGTCAATAATGAGTGTATCGGCATCAGGATTATCGGATGTATTAAACGTCCTTGAATCTGGTTTATAACCTTTCTTGGTACCCGACACGTTTACGTTCTTTTCCCTGTCCAATACATAATAATATTGGTTTGAAAGATAATCCTCCCGTATGTCAGCAGCGCCATCAGGCTGAACCGCAAGAACTACTCTTACACCAAAGAGTGGCTGAGGATTGAGCCCTTTATAGGTTTCAAATGTTCTGACCAGGATGACCCGATCCTTGAGAGGTGGTTTTTCGTAACGG
>JANNSS010000325.1:0-4042 GCA_031402955.1 Saprospiraceae bacterium | reverse complement strand
AGCACTTCAGCATTGATACCGGTGATACCAAGTCCTGCTTCGAGGCAAGCATCCATGTGCTCTTCAACGATATCACGACCAGCTACTTTGGTGTAACCAACAGCGCAATAGTACGGACCTTGTGGGCCAGGAAAACCTCCTGCCGGAAAACCAAGCGGAGCACCATCCAGTTCAAGTACATATTCCTGCTCATAGCCAAACCAATAATCATCCGTATCATTTGGAATCAGGTGCCTCATGTTGGTGGGGTGAGGGGTACCGTCAGGGTTAAAAACTTCAGCTACAACCAACCATGCGTTTTTACGCTGTGGATCTGGATATGCAGCTACCGGCCTGAGAACACAATCTGAAGAGTGTCCGTTGGCCTGCATCGTGCTGCTGCCATCGAATGACCATTCAGGTAATTTTCTCGCGTCACCATTGAAGCTTTCCATGTCAATGACCTTGGTCTTGCTTCTTAGATTTGGTTCAGGTTTGTAACCGTCCAACCAGATATATTCAAATTTTAACTTAGCCATAAAGAGTGTTTATTTGAAGGATAATGGATGATTGATTTTTAAAATATAATGGCACAAAGCTAAACGCAGAGGGTGCCTTAAAGCAAAACAATAATTTTGGTTAACGTTATGGCTAAAACCGCAAATTTATATATATTTGCCTGTAAACGTGAATCTTGTGTTATAGTTAATTGTTATGCCCATAGCTCAATCTGAACAGTTATTTACCATCATCAAGTCCCTGACAAAGGCAGAAAAGCGCAATTTTCGCGTTTATGTACAGCGTTTGCAGAGTAATGAAGACGTCTTGTATGTGCGGCTGTTTGATATCCTCGACAAAGTAGAAGAGTATAATGAAGAAGTCGTCCTCGAAAAGATGGGAGACATCCCTAAATCCCAGTTTGTCAACATCAAGCGACACCTCTACACCCAGGTATTGAAAAGTCTGCGGCTCATCTTCGAGAATATTGAATCCATTAAAGTAAGAGAGCAGATAGACTTCTCTCACATACTGTATAGCAAGGGGTTATATCTACAGGCATTTAAGTTGCTTGATCGTGTCAAGGAGATGCTCCCTGAAGGCGGCCATGATCTCCTCCGCCTCGAAATCATCGAGTTTCAGAAGTTTATTGAGGAACGCCACATCACCAGGAGCCGCAAGAAATCAGGGAAAGTCCAGACCCTGCTCATTGAGTCCGAAAACCAGGAAGCCCGTGTCTCAAATCTGATCCTGCTGTCAAACCTCAAAATCAAGATCCATGGATGGTATATCGAAACAGGTCACGTCCGCGATCAAAAAGATCATTTTCAGTTAAGGGAGTATTTCGAATCAGAATTGCGGAAAGTAAGGACAGCCAATCTTTCGGTGACCGAGGAGATCTACCTCCAGCAATGCTACATGTGGTATTACTACATCATGCTGGATTTTGAAAAATGTCATCACCATGCAGAACTCTGGGTGAAGGCGTTTGATGACAATCCTTCCCACATGCGGGAGGATCCTGTACTGTACATGCGAGGATTGTCCTACGAACTGACTTCGCTCTACAGTTTACGCGATTACAACCGATACGTCAAGGCGCTTGAAAAATTTGAAGCATTTACCATCTCGCACGAGAAGTTTTTTGACATGACCGGGCAGATCATCAGCTTCCTCTATTTATATACCGCCAAGATCAACCGTCATTTTATCGAAGGTTCTTTTGAAGATGGATTGAAATTGGTACCGGAGATCAACAGACTGATCAAGAAGTACGGAAGGTTTATTGATATCCACCGGATCATGGTTTTCAACTACAAGACCGCCTGGCTGTACCTGGGATCAGGCAATCCTGGGCAGAGTATTGAGTATCTCAATAAAATCCTGAACCTTCAATCTGCCGGACACTTGCGGACGGATATTCAATGCTATGCCAGACTCATGCACCTCATGGCCCATTTTGAACTCAACCACTTCAACCTCCTTGAGCATCTTGTGGACAGTGTAGGTCGTTTTTTTAGTAAAATGCGTGATCTCAACGAAGTGCAGATGGTCCTGTTCCAGTTTTTCAAAAACAACCTGGATGTTGGTAAGCAGCAATTGAATCACAACTTGCATGCGTTGAAGAAGGAAGTCTTGCGTCTTGAGAAGAATCCGTTTGAAGGGCGCACTTTTCACCATCTGGATATTGTAGCCTGGATTGACAGCCGTATTGAAGGCAAGACGGTTGGGGAGGTGATTCTCAAGAGGTTTGAAAATTGAGCAGAGGGCAGAGTGCATAGAGCATAGAGACTGTCTGGAGACGGATTTATCGCTTAATTAATATCCAGTAGCCAACAAGGAATGAAAAGTGAGAAGGTTTTTTTGAATGAGAAATCTGAACTGGGCCTTTTCGTCTCCCGCAATAAATGCCGTGCATATCGCGGGATCTTCGATCTGCGCGAAACCAATTTGGTTTATTTAAAAAAAAGTTACCTGCTGTTAAAAACGGCTCAATTAAGATGTGCCGGGGGCGTGCTTTCTTTGATCTGACGTACGCGAGTGCTTCGACCTGCTATCCCTCATCCTCGTGCGACAGCTCATCAACCGCCAAAGTCAACTTAAGCTCAACTTTGTTTTTTTTTATAACGAAGTATGGGTCCCCTTTAGGGGATTTAGGGGTAAAACGGAGTATTGCCTGGCGTAGAAAAAGTCACAATTGAATAGTGCCTGAAAAATGATTTATTCAATCTGACACAAGCGAGTAATTTAACCTGATATCACTCATCTTGATGTAGCTTTGCCAGCCCTTTTCAACACAGGAAAAATTGCATACATGAAAAATATCATCGTAATCGGTGCAGGCATGGTAGGCAGCGCCATGGCCGCCGATATGCTGCAAAAACATAATGTCACTCTTGCTGATCTCAATGCGCAGCGACTCAATCAGCTGCGGGCTAAGTACCCGGCACTGATGATCATGCCCTTAGATGTGCAGGATGCCAATGAGCTGAGCAAAGCGGTCAGTGGGTTTGACCTCGTGATTTGTGCTGTTCCTGGCTTTCTAGGTTTTAAGACACTCAGAACGATCATCGAGGCTGGAAAGAATGTGATTGATATCTCCTTCTTTCCTGAGAATGCACTCGAACTGGATGCACTCGCAAAACAAAAGGATGTGACCGCCATCGTAGATTGTGGCGTTGCACCCGGGATGGACAATATAATCCTCGGACGTTACAACGAAATTCTCCAACTCACCGATTTCGAATGCCTGGTAGGAGGTCTGCCTAAAGTAAAGAAATGGCCTTTTTTTTACAAGGCTCCATTTTCACCGATCGATGTGATTGAGGAATATACCCGTCCTGCCCGCTATGTAGAAAACGGAAACATCATTGTACGTGAACCACTGACAGATTGTGAGTACGTTGAATTTGACAAGGTAGGCACACTCGAGTCTTTTAATACGGATGGCCTGCGCTCCATTCTCTTTACGATGCCACATATCGTCAATATGAAAGAGAAAACACTGCGCTATCCCGGACATGTTGACGTCGTCAGAGCCCTGAAAGAAAGTGGATTTTTTTCCACACAACGTTTAAATGTCAAAGGAAGTGAGGTTGTTCCACTCGAAGTTACCAGCCGGATTCTATTCAATGAATGGAAACTCGGAGAAACAGAAGAAGAACTGACCGTCATGCGTGTTACCCTTCGTGGTATGGATGCAGATGGTAGAAATGTCAGTGTGGAATACAATCTATACGACGAGTATAACCCCATCAGCCAAACATCCTCCATGGCTAGGACTACAGGATACACGGCAACCGCTGCGGCTAATATGTTTCTCGACGGACTCTTCACCGAAAAAGGTGTTTTTCCTCCGGAGTTGATTGGTAAACATGAAGTGTGTTTTGATTATATACTCCATTATCTGAAAGAGAGAGACGTGCACTACGTCAAGAGTGTGAGAGCGTGAGACGTGATACGTGAGACGTGAGAACGTGATACGTGAGACACATAAAAGGCTTTACAAAATAGCAAAACTCATTGGTAGAGACGCGATTAATCGCGTCTCTACCAATGAGTTTTG
>JANNSS010000324.1:0-7671 GCA_031402955.1 Saprospiraceae bacterium | reverse complement strand
ATAATCCATTTCGTCTACGTTCAATATCCTCTTCAGATTTGGATGGCCTGTGAAGATGATACCGTAGAAATCATAGGTCTCACGTTCCATCCAGTTGGCTGAACTGTAGAGTGAGGTCAATGATGGTATTTGAGGATTTGAAACGGGCATAAAGGCTTTCAACCTAAGTCGGACGTTGTTTTCCATACTCTGCACATGATATACAGCGCAAAGCTCCTGGCCTATGAGGTCAGGATAATGACTTCCACAGATATCTGTCAGGAATTGAAACTTAAGCAACTTGTCTGTATGGAGCCATTTGACGATGTCCAGGATACTGTCGGGTTCGATGACGATTGACACCATACCAAAAACATCTTCTGCTGCCTTGATTTTTTCACCAAATTGCTGTTGCAAGCGTTCCAGCAGAAATTCATTTGTGATACCTGCCATGATGATTATTGTATGCCGTATGAGGTGAGTAAAGCCTGGTATTCCGGGGAATTCCGTCTCCGCAGCGGTTCATTTTTGGCCAGTTCTTGCACTTTCATGATCCCATCGATGATTTGTTCAGGACGGGGAGGGCAACCCGGTACGTATACATCTACAGGGATCACTTTGTCGATGCCTTGCAGTACGGAATAGGTATCAAATATCCCTCCGCTGGAGGCGCAGGCTCCGATCGCGATCACCCAGCGGGGCTCTGCCATCTGGAGATAGACTTGCTTGAGGACCGGGCCTAGTTTCTTGGCGATGGTGCCTGCTACGAGGAGTACGTCCGCCTGCCTGGGGGAAAAGCTCATGCGCTCGGACCCAAAGCGGGCGAGGTCATAATTGGATCCCATGGTGGCCATGAATTCGATACCGCAGCAAGAGGTAGCAAAGGGCAGTGGCCAGAGTGAATTAGCGCGGGCCAGGCCGACCACCTTTTCGATCGAGGTCGCGAAGAAGCCTTCTCCCAGGTGCCCGTCTGGTGCTTCGACAAGGTTTACATCTGTTTTTTTGATATCAGTGGTCATTTCTAAGCGGGTATTGGTAAAAATATACATCGTTGAAACAGAAACGGGAAACAAGAGTTGTTACCTCTGATTCCATTTAGTCCCATTTCAAAGCGCCTTTTTTAATGATATATGCAAATCCAAGTAACAGGGTGCCGACGAACAGTACCATCTCTACGAATCCGACCATGCCTAATACCTCAAAATTGACCGCCCAGGGGTACATGAAGATCACTTCCACGTCAAACAGGACGAAGAGGATAGCGGTCAGGAAGTATTTGATAGAGAAAGGGATGCGGGCATTGCCTACGCTTTCGATCCCACTTTCGAAGTTGACCAGCTTGTCACTGGTGAGTCTGCGAGGGCCTGCAAAGCGTATCGTGACTAATACAATACCGACAAAACCAAGGGCGACCAGAAACTGGATCAGAATAGCGACGTAATCAATTGAATTTGACATAGTTACATTCGATGAATGTGCAAAATTAGCTATAAAAAACGAGAAAACCGTCAGGGCGTGGAAGTTCTCTGCTAAGTAAGTAAAGGATCATAATAGGGGATGATTTTGGTCAGTGGAATAGGGGTGTTTGCCTTGTCTGACCCCCTGCCCTCCCGCTTACACTGCGTGGCGGGATCTTCGCTTCGCTTCGACCTGAAAGGGAGAAGTGATCATCAAATACCGTGTTGTAATCGGTCAAAATAGCATAGCTCTGTGCAATTGGTGTATAAAGAAAAGAGGATGACGAAGAAAGAACATGCTTTAGGGTACTTAACTTACTGGAAGCCTCGGAGATGGCTGTTGGATGGCGATCTTGTGGTCAGTGGAAAAGGTTATTCTGTAGATCTTTTGTAGATTGGGGATATTCAAATACAATAAATCTATTCAAAATGAATGCATTTATTTTATTTCTCATAGCTTTTGGCATGGACTTTTCCAATCACGAGCATGCTCGAAAAAATTCTATAACCAATGAGATGGATTATAGAGCAGTCAAATATTCTATACCAATAGATTATTTGACTGCTCATGATATGATGGGATATTCAGATCCAAATCCTGGTGATATTCCTATATATGTTACAGCTTACAAGTATTATATTCAGTATGGAAGTGATATGGTAATCACCATTTTGGACCCAGGTATTGGCATGGAGTTTATGGGAATTTTCATCAAGAAATGGGATTTTGCTAACCGGAAAACCGAACTCACCCATTATATGGATCAAGTAGGCAAGTATAGTGTAACTATTGATTCTATTCCATTCGCAATTGAAGATAGCAGAGGTCAAATATCAAGTCTATGCAGTGTTTTAACTCCCCAATCTGAATGTGATTCCGTTAAAATTGTTTCCTATTCCGGAGATGCGGAGTATACAGTTAAGCTTATAGATACTATCCCAAACATAACTTCTCAAAGCCTTTTTTATCCGGATATTAAATATTTACCTGCCAAAATATTTGGTTTAGGTTTCGATAATGCTGCCTTATCCTTGGAGGAAATAATTTATGGTAAGTCGGCGGTGGATTCACTATTAAATTTATTTACGTTTGAGAATTATAGTTTGATAACAGAGGAAGACCGGAGCCAAATTAGTGATCAGGAAGTAATTGATTTGATGGAGGAATTTGATCGAGCGACAAAGAAAAAGTATTAAAATCAAGGGATTGTTTTACCTACCCTAAATTGCAGTTTGTCAAAGACCTCATCAAGAGGTTGAGCAAAATAAAATAAGAAGTTCCAGGTCACAATATCAAAACTGCATATTCACCCCCACCATAAAATTCCTGCCCGCCATCCGGTAGCGCTCAATCTCCTCATACTGCACATCGGTAGCGTTGTCGATTTTGAAGTACGTAGAAACTTTGTCAGAAATGGTATAGGAGAGCTTGCCGCCAAAGAGGATGTACCCTGCAGGCTCACTGCCCGGATAAATAAACACCTCATCAATACGACTGCGGGAGCGTGCCTGGAGGAAAAGCTGAAAACGCTTGTGACTCACCAGCACATTAGCATATGTTGTATGCTTTGATTTGTAAGCAAGGACATCATTGATGGCTTCTTCTGACACGTCTTTAGCGTCGAGATAGGTATATCCTGCCTGGATCGATATCTCCTTGACAGGGGCATATTCTGCACTGATTTCAAAGCCCTGCAGGATGGCCTTGTTGAGATTGACTACTTCAAAGAGAAGCGATCCATCAGGAGTTGGACGCTGCTCGTAGTAAATCAGATCCTTGTAGTTGTTGTAGTACAAAGCGACATCAAAACGGATGTGATTTAAATTGATTTTAGTCCCGACCTCAGCGCTTAAAGTCAACTTTTCGGCACGGAGGAGCGGACTAGTCGTAAAGCTTAATCCTCCGCCTTGTTCAAACTTGGTATAGCGCTCTGAGATAGATGGATTTCTAAATGCCCTGGCCAGTAGCGAGCGAACAGAAACTTTAGGGGAGCACTGATAGACGGCTGCAATTTTCGGATTGACATTGCCTTCCATTAAAGTGCCCTTGATATTGTAATAATCGTATCGCAAACCAGCAGTCAACGTCAGTCGATCACTCAATGTCATCTGGTCTTGTACAAATACACCGATGTTAGCTGCACGATGGATGCCATATAAGACGGTATCCGGCTGCCCATTGATATAATCTGCCTGGAGATCAAATCCTCCGATGATATAATGCACATCCCCCATGCTCAGGTCTATCTGAGATGTATTGCCAACGCGGTGTACTAATACTTTTATGGTATCGATATATTGTTTTCCGGTGTTGACATTGGTACTGTCGTTGTCAGGGTCACCATTGAAGACGTAATCTGAAGCTGCGCCGTAATAATAGAAGCGGGTGGAATACTTCACATTGGAGCGCGCAAAAGCCTGGTAGTATAAGTCTCCGTTCCATTCACGGCGATGCTGCGTGTCATCTTTTCTATAATCTGCTACTGAATAGGCTTCTGTCGTACTGAGCCATGTTGCCGGTGTATCATTGAAGATATCATTGTACATCGCGGATACCTGCAGGCTGCGATTGGGAGAGAAATCAAATTTGAATTTTCCATACCCATTGTACAGGTTAAACGAAGATTGTTCTCTGTTGCCGTCATTTGATTTACCCGCAAAATTGAAGAGGTAGGACCATTTGTTGAGTTTGCGGCTGGTGATAAATTCTACACCAAAGAAATCATTATAGCGCTTGTAACCGGTGTATGTAGGTGCAGGTCCGTACGCACCATAATGCAGATTGAGATCAGAATGTGAGGCCGTATCAGGTGTGCGCGTGATGACATTGACGATGCCACCCATCGCGCTTGAGCCATAGAGGGATGAATAGGCTCCTTTGATCACCTCTACTCTTTCAATGGCGCCTAGAGGAACCAGGTTCCAAAGTGCACCACCGGATTCGGGCGTGATGGCTGGCCTTCCATCAAGGAGCAGCAAGACTCTGTTGCCTATGCCACCACCGGCTACTTCAGATGCTCCACGAATGGAGAAGGATTGAACATTTGCATTACTGGAGCGGGTGACGGTGATACCATTGATGCCATTGAAAGCATCGTCAAATGAATTTGTGCCCGCCTGGAGAATTTGTTTTCTGGTCACTAATCCAACGCTCGCTGGTGCCAGATTAAGGCTTTGTGATTTGCGGGATGCGGAGACTACTACTTCTTTGGTGAGGTATGATTCCGAATGCATGCTGATATGCAGGGGATCATCGGATGCGGAAACAGTATCCAGCAGTACTGTTTGAAATCCAATCATGGAGAAGACGACCTGATAATGTGTCTCCGTCAGGCCGCTGATCCGAAAGGCCCCATGTTGATCGCTGGTGGTGTTGAAGGTCGCCCCATCTTTAAAGGTGATATTGACGTAAGAAAGGCCTTCTCCCGATTCGGCATCAATCACTTTTCCGGTAATGGTCCATTGACCGGAGAGATTGGTGGCGAACAGAAGAAGGCCTATCCAAAAAAGAAATGTTTTTCTTATTGATACCACACTTCAACGAAAGCGAAATCAGCTTTGAAGTTGATTTCTACATTATCTCCTTTCTCTACGGTAATCGCAGTTGGAGCAGGATAGTCTAAAATGGTCACAACCTGGCCTCCGCCGACAACCATCTTGATGACGACGCCATGGCTGACCGTGGCCGGAGTGTTCCAATGCACGCCTAATGTTGCAGTCTTCAAACTAGGATCAGAAACGCCATCATGTCTGAAACCCAGAGCGAGTGCTGAATAAGTGCCCGGATCTACTTCCAGTTCATAGTGGTACTCTGTCTGGCCTGGAACATAGGTCAGCACCAATGGATTCTGGGAATTGTAAGGAGCACCGAGAGCGAATGTGCCGCCAGGAAATCCAGGGTACAGAATATTTGGGGAGATCGCTCCCCAGCCAGCGCCGGCAGGAGGAGATGCATCTACAAACGCAGGGAAAATAGTCAGTTGGACTTCGCCACTGTCCTGCCATGTAGCCCAGAGAGGAGCATTGTCAATCGTAATCGTACCATGTATGGTTGCGGTATCAGGTACAGGCTCATCGTCCTTGCAGCTGGTCATCATCAAGACCGGTGCTAAGAGTAAAAGCATGATTTTAAGGGAAAAAGATAAAATTCTCATGTCAAAATGATTTAGTGCTAATTGAATGACACAAAGGTGCGGCGTCTGTTGTTGGAAAAATACCCCATGATGGTGAAACAATAACGAAGAAGGGGCAGAGAGCAGAGAGCAAGGGGCAAGTCGTAGCGCAGCGAAGATCCCGCCGCGTACGGGCAGCGGGAGAGCAAGGGGACTGTCTAGAGACAGCTCATTACTTGGGTTGCCCCCGACCCCTGTGTTCCGCCTCGCTCATCCTAACGCTTGGAAACCCCGGGGAGGCATGATTTTCCATGCAACAAATGATCGTGCAAGGCGATCTAATAAAGAACAAAGAACAATGAGCATCGAAGTAAGCAGTATTTATCTAGACCCAGATCTGAGTCGGCATCAACATGGAATAGCCAAAATCCAAATAAAAGTCAGAGTTGTTTTTTAAGACGAATTTGTAAAACATTTCGCCGGTAATCAACTTATGATGGTTGTTAAATCATGCCTCCCCGGGGTTTGCAAGCGTGAGGATGCGTGGAAGCGCAACACAGGGGGCGGGGGCGAAAGGCATAGGGCAGAGCGCATAGGGACTGTCAGGAGACAGGCTTTACTAGTTATCAATATGGAATAGCCAATATCCAAGGAAAAGTTAGATGTTTAGTCAGATGGCAGTTTTTTACTTGGTTTGCCCCCGCCCCCTGTGTTCCGCCACCCTCATCCTCACGCTTGCAAACCCCGGGGAGGCATGATTTTCAGTGCAACAAATGATCGGGCAAGGCGAAGATATTTTTAATCAAGTAAAAGGAAAATTTTTTCTAGTTAGCAGTGAGTAGTTAGCAGTGAGAAGTGATCACTAATAGTGAGTAATGAGTATGCTCTGGAAGCTGGAAGCTGGCAGCTCAGTTTTATTCTGATAGCTGACAACTGAAAGCTGACAGCTAAGTTTAGTAATTTGCCAACGAAAAGAAATCCGATATGCCTTCGATCGTCACGGTCACGTTTAGTCCCAGTATAGATAAGAGTTTTACCACCCCTGAGATGGTGCCCGATAAAAAGCTAAGATGTTCTGTTCCTCATCTCGATCCCGGTGGTGGAGGGATTAATGTAGCCAGAGCAATAAAAATCCTGGGTGGTAAGGCGACGGCTGTTTTTCCTTCAGGAGGCTATACCGGCAAACAATTTAACCGGTTGCTGGAAGATGAAGGCGTGCCGGCTGTGATCATTGAATCAAGAAATGAAACACGCGAAAACATCGTGGTCGTCGACCAGGCTAAAGATCTGCAATACCGGTTTGGTATGCCGGGTACGGAATTAAAAGAGGGAGAATGGAAAGAAATACTTCATGTTATTGAAGCGATGGAGGATATTGAATATCTGGTATGCAGCGGAAGCCTTCCGCCAGGCGTGCCGGAAGATATCTATGCACAATTGGCAGCGATCGCAAAGCGAAAAGGGGCAAAGTGTATCGTGGATACTTCCGGCCGGCCTTTGCAATGGGCTATAGAGGCCGGTTTGTATTTAATCAAACCCAATATCGGAGAGCTGAGTGCATTCGCCGGAAAAGATTACCTGAGTATTGAGGATGCAAAAGAGTTTGCATTGAATATGATTACATCCGGTCAATCTGAAGTCGTGGTCGTATCCATGGGTGCTGACGGTGCGATGCTCGTGACGAAGGATGTTGTTGACATCTTTAAGTCACCACAGGTGGAAAGGAAAAGCACTGTAGGTGCAGGCGACAGCATGGTGGCGGGCATTGTTTATTCGCTTTCGCTGAATAAAAGTTTGCAGGAAGCTGTGCGATATGGTGTTGCATGTGGTACAGCAGCGACTATGAATCCGGGGACGGAGCTGTGCAGGAAGGAAGATGCTGATGCTTTGTATCCACTGCTCACTTAATTTTCGCCCCCGCCCCCTGTGTTCCGCCTCGCTCATCCTATCGCTTGGAAACCCCGGGGAGGCATGATTTTCCATGCGAAAATTGATCGTTCAAGGCGAAGGTATTTGTGGCTCTATGATTTCCATAAAACCTGATAGATCCAACAGTGCTCTTTTCAATCCTGAATACAAGTTCCTATGGAAAAGTATAAAGTCTATGGTTTACAGAAATCTGG
>JANNSS010000323.1:0-5616 GCA_031402955.1 Saprospiraceae bacterium | reverse complement strand
CGTCTTTATGACCGTCACCGGCGAAGAACAAGGCCTCGTAGGTTCAAACGCGTTTGCAGATTATGCCACGGCACAGAACATCCCGATCAAAGCTGTACTGAACAACGATATCGTCGGTGGTATCATCTGCGGAGAGACTTCTTCACCACCCTCCTGCCCCGGACTCAATCATATCGATAGCACCCAGGTCAGGTTGTTTTCATTCGGCGGTTTCAACTCCGCGCACAAGGCGCTGAACAGGTTTATCAAAATGGAGTACAACGAAATGATCCGTGATCTCGCACCGGTCCCTATGATGCTGACGATTATGTCCGCTGAAGATCGCACCGGTCGGGGGAGCGATCATATACCTTTCAGGGAAAATGGATATTCGGCCATTCGCTTTACTTCAGCAAACGAACACGGGAATGCTGATGTGGCTGACCCGGATTATCATGATCGTCAGCACACTTCAGAAGATATCCTCGGACTCGATACAGATGGAGATGAAGTGATCGATACTTTCTTTGTTGATTTCAACTACCTCGCCCGTAATGCAACGATCAATGGCAATGCCGCCACCATGGCTGCCCTGGGGCCAGACCGCCCTTCCATCAAGACGTTTGGACAGGACGGCGACTTTCTCTATATCGAGATCGAAGACTCCCTTGATCTCAATCATTATGTTGTCGGCCTGCGTGTCAACACCAATGACTTTGATACGCTGTATTATATGACAGGATCTAAGTCAGGTGTATTTGAATTACCCAGCAGGCAGTTAAATATTTTTATATCGGCCGCATCGATTGACAGCAGGGGCATTGAAAGTCTCTTTTCAAACGAAGTACTGGCCCGCCTCACCGGCACCCATGAAGAGAGTGCTACTGCCAAGGGAATCGAACTACTACAAAACAGGCCAAACCCATTTGATGAATCCACCATCATCAGTTTTTTAGTCCATGGATCTGCCACTAACCATACCGCCAGGATTGTCATCACCGATCTGAATGGTAAAATGATAAAGGAAATTCCAGTGGAGGTCAAGGAAGGCATGAATGAAGTACTGTATCATCATGGATACAATATGGTTGGAACATTCCTGTACTCTTTGTATATCGATGATCAGATGATCGCTACGAAAAAGATGGTGTTTGCTAACTAGGAGATAGGAAACAGGAAGCAGGAAATAGGAGGCAGGTTGTAGTGAAGCGGATACTTTGGCTCCGATCAGCATTAATAACTATTGAAGAAAATAATTATACAGAAGAAATAGGTCCTCTTTAGGGGAGTTAGGGGTTTAACGATTCTTATCTAAAGACCGTCTGATCAACTCCCCCTTACTATTGATCTCCAGCACCTGATAGATATGTTTGATATGTGTACGCACGGTATCGAGTGATATACCGAGTTTGTCGCCAGTCATTTTATAACTCAGGCCATTGACGATACAATCCACGATTTCCTGTTGGCGCTGCGTCAAGGGGCCATCTTCTTTTTTTGGTGCGGGGGCAAAGTGTTCGACAACCTTTCGTGCGATACTGGGTGACATATAAGAGCCTCCGCGATGTACCGTCAAAATCGCGTCCCGTATGGTGACCAGTGAAACTCTTTTAGATAAATACGAACAAGCACCGGCACACAACGCAGCAAAAATTTTATCGCTCTCTTCAAAAGTGGTCAGCATGATGATATCAATCCCGGGACGAAGTTTTTTAATCGAAGGGATGCCTTCAATGCCGGACTGACCAGGCAATTGTATATCAAGCAAGATGACGGAAGGGGTCAATCGTGCATCCTGCTCAAGGGCCTGAAGGAAATCTTCCATCGAAACAGCTGTGTACACCAGTTCAAATTGTGGATCCCCGCCAAGAAAAGTTCTCAGGCTTTCCCGGATGATCGGGTCGTCTTCTACGATGGCCAGAGGGATGGGTTTCATGTTTCAAAGGTACGTCTCCATATCATGGTCGCTATCACATCTTGATGCGAGGGGACATTATGTTCCTAAAATCAGATACTTTGCAGGCACATTGTAAATCCGACAATGATTACAGGCGAAAACCCGGCATTTTATACTCCTTTCTATGCTCACCTTCTGCGGATGGTGTATCTTCTCCTGTCATTGATATTTACATCCTCGCTTTGTGCCCAGCGACTTCCAAGCGGTCAGGCACTCACCATTGAGGATGGACTGGGCTTCAGAAGTGTCACATCTATTACACAAGACAGACAGGGATTGATATGGATCGGGACCCGCCAGGGACTCAACCGGTATGATAGTTACCGGTTTACCCGATTTGGCAATGACCGACGTGCCGATCAGTTTTTTCCAGGGGGAGATATCCTGATGGACGGCATCCATACAGTCAACGACAGCCTGTTGTGGCTTGTGGCGGATAATCGTCTCTATACCTTTAACCGTAATAATTTTCAATACCACGATATCACAGAGGCATCAGCTATAAAAGGGAAGGTTTTGCAGCTTCAGCCGTCCAAGGACGGAAGTATGTGGGCAGTCTGGGAAGATGCAGGACAGATGTTCCTCGGCCGAAGTGCAGCCGGTGCCCCTTTTAAGGAATTGGCGGCAACAGCCATGGGTAGACGCGAACTTTCCAGTCTGGCTATTGATACCTTAGGCAATGCATGGTGGAGTAGTGTGACCGCAGGTCTAAGGAATTACACACCTCAGGGTCAACTGCTGCATGAAGTAAAAATAGACAGTTCCGTTTGGTATGGTACGATAAGGTACTTTTCGCCGGTATTTGTCGACAATCAAAACCGCGTATTTGTTTTTCCAAAAAGTAAAAACCAGATTTGGCTTTATCATCCGGATGAAAGGCGGATTGAAGTCATCGCTGATAGCCTGTCGACCATAGCGTACAATGCCACTGAGGACCGTCAAGGAAATCTTTGGTTTTCTACCAAAACCCAATTACTCCGTTGGAATCCCGACCGGTCCTGGACAGATTATACTGGCGTATTGAAAGAAGCGCTGCCATCCGGATTTATACAAGGTCTTTTTGAGGACCAGACCAACCTTCTCTGGGTCGCTACGGACAACGGCCTGGTGAAGATTCCAAACAATAAACAATATTTTCAGACGCGGCTTAGCAGGTCCGGTGTAGAATGGGGTAATGAGATGCGCGGCATCTTTCAAGACAATCTTGGAAGCGTATATGCTTATTGTGAGTTTGGTGACATTGGAATACATCGTGTTTCTTTTCCAGAGAGTCGGGCTGAATTAATCTTTGCACCTGGAATCCATCACCCAAATATTAAGCTCCTGGAGGAAGCAAAGCATTTTGTTGCCGATCAGCAGGAAAATGTCGTCTGGACGCTTACCGATCAGTTGATTAAAATAGATCTCACCACCATGAAACCAGTATCCATTTTGGATTTCGGCGGAATGGCGGATAAATTTTCTTCCAATCCACTGGCCCGTCTAAAGGATGGATCTTTCTTGTTGGGAAGCACCCTTGACCGGCTGACGATTTATAATCCGGTGACGGATCAACGAACAAAACTGCTGAAGGAAAGCCGGAACGAGTTTACGTCTATTCCTACCAGGTTCTTCCTTGAAAATGAAGATGGATCCATCTGGGTCGCTACCGATAAAAATGGCTTGTATCGTATCACTCGTGACGGCATGATCCTAAAAAACATAACAACGGAGTCTTCACCTGCGTTGAGCAACAATCATCTGCTGGTACTCTATTATGATGCTGACAGTGTACTTTGGATAGGCACTTTTGGGGGAGGGGTCAACAGGTATGATGGAACCACCAATACCATCCGCATTTATGACCAGAAGGAAGGACTGGCAGATAACAATGTCACCGGAATCCTGAGTGATGATCAGGGAAATATCTGGGCCAGCACCTACAATGGGCTTTCCTGTTTACGAAAAAAAGAAGGCACCATCCAGAATTTTTATGAGGATGATGGCTTATCCAACAATGAATTCAACTACACTTCTTTCTACAAAGACCGCCAAGGAATACTTTGGTTTGGTGGTATGAATGGTGTGCAGTATTTCAATCCTGCAGAAATTCTGGAACAAAGGCCCAATCCACCGATGTCTTTTACAGGATTTTCCAAATACAACCGCCTGCTGGATCGTCTTGAAACCAGCATATTGGGAGACCAGACGATGGCACCTATACAGATATCACCCTACGACAGTTATTTTCAATTGACCTGGTCATTACCCAATTATTTTAAACCGGAGAAAAACAGATACTATGTCTGGCTGGAAGGTCTTGAAAACGATTGGTCTTATATTGGAAATATTCCGACGGTGCGTTTTCACAAACTTCCGGCAGGCGATTATGTATTGCATATCAAAGGTGCTGACAGTAATGGTAACTGGAGTGTGGCGGAGCTTGCTGTGCCCATTCACGTCAACCAGATTTTTTTCAGAACCTGGTGGTTTATTACAGGATGCTTCCTGGTATTGGCCGGACTTGTTTTTGCGTTTACGCGATATCGTTTGCAACGACTTTTGGAAATGGAACGCATGCGTACACGGATAGCCGGGGATCTGCACGATGAGGTTGGGTCGATGTTATCCGGACTTGCGATGCAGGCAGAGATCATGGAGCTGGATCAGCAAAAATCGGATCCGGCGCGCCTGCATCGGATCAGTGAAATCAGCCGTATGACCCTTTCCAAAATGAGAGACGTCGTGTGGTCTATCGACAGTCGACGTGACCAGATCAAGGATCTTCTTGATCGGATGCGGGAGAATGCTGAGGAAATGCTTACACCTCGCGATATCATTTTCCAGTTTGAATTAGGAGAGCTTCCGTTGGAGAAAAAACTGTCGGTGGATGTACGCCAGCATTTATTTCTTTTTTATAAAGAAGCTATCAACAACATTGCTAAGCATTCGAATGCCAGCAACGTGACCATTCGGTTTGGTCAGTTTACAAATCAATTCGAACTGTCCATTTATGACAATGGCAATTCAGCAGTCACAAACCCAACATCCTCAGGTTTTGGATTACAAAATCTGGAAATGCGTGCGAAGAAGCTTGGGGCCACTTTTCTTTTGAGTAGAGAAGATGGCTATATGGTGGGGTTGCGGATGAAATCACTTTAAATAGTGCGTTGAGCGTCCGTGAGGACGTTTGAGTGTATTCGATGTTTGCAAAACATCGAAAAAGTGCTGTAGGCACGACCGATATTGTACCGCCGGGTTTTAACCCGGCGCCACATCACATCAAGATGTGATACCCCACACCTTTGCGATCCCATACTTTTGACCACATCAGGTCAAAGCGTTCATGGCTTGGCGTAAAAGAACTCGCCCTGCCAGAATTCTTGATTGAAATTGAACTGGAAGTGCATAAAGCCAGATAATGTTGAAAGCACTTCATTCCTTCACTGAACGATCCAATTGAAGCACAGAAAATCATCTATCAATAAAAAGAAGATTTCATAACACCGTATGGCTTGGGAGCAAAGGCTTTCAGACTTTTCCTCGGGAGAAAAGTTTAGTGCTTTCGGAAAAACGAGATGGCTGCCTTCGGGCAGCCATTCTCTTTTATAAGCCGCTCACCCAAAAGGAATCACTCACAGAAAAGGAAGAATTTAAGGTACGGACAGGACGCGTCCTGTCCGTACCTTAAATTCTTCCTT
>JANNSS010000322.1:0-4980 GCA_031402955.1 Saprospiraceae bacterium | reverse complement strand
ACAGTAAAAACCTTATCACCTCCTGAAAATACACCTCCGGATTATCCAGCCAGCCATAGTGGATACAATGATCCATATACACGATACGCGAATTTGAGAAGGCTTTATGGGCTTCCTCTGCAGTAGAGGCTCTGACTATATCCTGCTTACCCTGGATGATGAGGACTGGTTGGGTAAAGGATTTTAATTTGGAGGCACAGTCAAATTTATTTGTGCGCAGGTCATCCCACATGAGTTGATTGATGGTGCCATTGCCCTGGGTGAGGCGCTCGGCGATGACCGGATAATATTGTGGATCCATGACATAGGCAGGGGCGAGGTATTTGCCTCTTTGCAACCGCGTATAATGGTCAGTCTCACCGGCAGCGATCTTGCGCTCCCAATAATTTACTGAATCGAGTTGTGTCGCAGTGAGTTTGGAATGTAGTGATTCACGGAAATAATCCAATAGCCTCAGGTTGATACCACCAGATGAAGACAAAACGATCTTGTCAATCTTATCCGGATACACCGTTGCATATGCAGAAGCGACCATCCCTCCGAAGGAATGACCCAGGACAGACCAACTAGCTAGTCCCATCTGCTTTCTGATACTTTCGATGTCGTTGAGCATCAGCTCCATGGTGATCGTGGTGTTATCATGCACTTTCAATTCAGACTTGCCTGTCCCCCGCTGATCATAGATGATGGTCATAAAATGTTCCGAAAGCGATACGGCCAGCCCTTCGAAGCCATCACTATTCATCCCCGGACCACCATTGACGATAAGTAGAGGGTGGCCTTTTCCAAACGTTTTATAAAATATCCTTGCGCCATCTTCACTCACCGCGACTCCGCTCTGTTGGCTGATGGCAGTACCAATGGACAAAGATGTCATGACGATTAAAGCCATGATCAACCGGTGAATGATACAATGGACTAGGTGCAGCATATGAAAATTCTACTTCGTAAATGTTTTATATGCTCTATAAACGTCCTGCTCCATGTTTTGCTGCGCAGGAAAAATCATTTAGCAAAACCCTCGATTCGAATTTAAAAAAAGATCCCACCAAATGCACTGCATTTAGTGGGATCATTCTGTTGGCTAAAGGATTAGCTGCGCTCCGACTTGCTCTATGCTCTATGCCCTCCCGTAACAAATGCCGTGCATTTACCGTGATCTGCGCTGCGCTTCGATATGCTACTCTGCTATTTATTCGCCAGCTTCATCAATGCATCCAGGCTGGAATTAATCACCACACCCGGAATCTTAACAGGTGCACCCACCTGTGCAACAAAACCTCCCTGCACCTCGCCGGTCTTGTACGTCGTAAAACCAATTCGGTACAAACCAACGACAAGCGCTTTGGTAGGATTACTCGTCTCGGTGGTGACACGCATCACTGAATTATACTTGCTTCCGGAAGGTTGTGCATGTAATTCACTGGAATCATCATTGGAGCCGAAAGAAAACCACTTGGCAGTTTTACCTTTCATGATGGCATCCGGACTGGTGACACCATCTGCTCTTTCAAGCGTGATCCAGGTATCAAAATAACTCTTGGTGTCACCTGTGTTAGCAGCATAGTCAGCACCAGTAAAGTCTGTCTCCACTGGCTTCATACCCTCAGGTATCGGTGAAACCATACGGATACCGATCTCCGGAGCGGCTACAGGAACCCACATATAGAGGTAGTAGTATTTCTTACCGTCTCTTGTTTCATCTGGTGTAGCGCCTGGCTTGATGAAACCGTAGTAGCTCACTACATCAGAGTACGGGACGCGGATTTCTTTTCCCATTACACTCTTCTTGCCGAGGTCTGCTCCAAATTTGTCGAGCTTCTGGGCGTTGGCGACGAGTCCGATGCACAAGCACATCAAACAGGTCAAAATGGTCTTTTGTGTCATTATTAAATTTTTTAAAAGTTGGTCCTACTCATCTGGCTTTTCAGTAACGCCCCGTTTTTTATTTGTGGGTTCTGGCCTCCACATTGGGTCTAAATATAAAATTATTTCGCTAACAAATGGAATCATCCCCCAACTATGACAAGCACAACATTGCCCGTCTTCTGCCCTGACTCAACGTACTTGTACGCCTCCACGATCTGATCGATTGTATAATGCCTGTCAATAACAGGACGGAATGCTCCACTTTCGACCAGCCCTTTAAAAAAGATGACTTCATCTTTATCAATCACAGGGATAGGGAATAATACACGCTTCCCTCCAAGTAGAGGTGTGACAAGTGCATAAAATACATTTTCTCCGTTTTTGCCTAACTCCGTAGAAATATACACTCCCTTGTCCGTGAGTAATGGCTTACACTGATTAAATGAACTCTTTCCTACTGCATCAAAGATGAATTGAAATCGGGTACCTGTTTTAGTGAAATCCTGCGCCTGATAATCAACCACCGTATCCGCTCCCAGGGATTTCACCAGATCAACGTTTTTCGTATTACACACCGCAGTGACTATGGCTCCGAAATGTTTCAGTAATTGAACAGCGGCAGAACCGATTGCTCCTGTTGCCCCATAGACCATCACATGCTGTCCCTTCTCTACCTTTGCTGCCTTGATGGTATTCATTGCATAATGAGCACCTTCAGTAATGGGTGCTGCTTCTGTAAAAGGAAGACCATCAGGTATCATCGTCACGGCTGCACTCTCGGCTATGGTTAAATATTCCCCATGTCCACCAAAGGACTTGTCATTGAATCCAAAAACTTTATCGCCTTTTCTGAAAGTAGTCACCAGCTCTCCGGTATCTTCAACTACACCAGCAAATTCACATCCTAATGTCTGAAACTTAGGTTTAAACAATCCACTCCAGAACCTGGATATAAAATATTCCGCACTGCGAAAGCCTGCATCTGTCCTGTTGACTGTAGAAGCATATACTTTGACTAAGATTTCATTGTCCTTTGGAAAAGGCTTTGGCACTTCTTGCAGGCTGGCAACTTCTGGTGGCCCATACGTAGTGTGTACAATAGCTTTCATATTCGTTATGTTGTTTTGATGGGTAAGCGAAAAGTAAATTTTTAATCCACTTCAACTTGTGAAGTATCAACAGGGGGTAATTTACAAAGAGGTGATCTCAGGAAGCGTTGCAAAGAAAATCACATTAACTCCATTAAACCCTATTTCTTGACGGTGTAATCGACGTTTAATAAGATATAGTCGACATCATTCCGGCTTTCAAGATCCTTAACGGTCAAATGCTACAGCCTATTCAAAGATGTGTAATTTTGCAGAAAGGAAGATTATCGTATGCAATTCTTTGTTGAACAGAATTCAATCGTCAGGAAAATATGGGGCAAGAGCGACACGGTGTTGTTCATTTTTGCAGGTGCTGCTGCTGAGTTTGCCCTCAATAAAGCGGTGGACTGGCTATACTATACGGGCAAACTGCCTTCCGACCCGCTAGGCAGATTGTTCTCAACAGTACGCTATGCGCACAAGATAGTTTTTTCACCTACAGAAGAGGCTAATAAAGCACTGGAAGCGCTCCGGCATATCCATGGAGACCTGGAACAAAACCGCGGCTACGCTATCCCTGACTGGGCATACCGTGATGTGCTGTTCATGCTTATCCATTATTCCATTGCCTCGTATGAGCTGCTGGAAAATAAACTAAGCGATGCGGAAAAGGAAGAAGTGTATAATGTCTTCTTTCGCTTAGGAACTGGAATGGGCTTAAAATCACTTCCCGCTACCTATACCGAATGGCTACCGGTCAGAAATGCGCATTTGATAGAAGACCTCGAAAAAAGCAAATACACAGATGATCTTTTCCTTCAATACAAAAAACACCTTGGAACAGCACGCTTTAAAATATTGATCGAAGGACAGAAATTAGTCGTACCCGATCGCGTCCGAACATTATTGAATTTCAGCACCCATTCATTGCTTTCGCCTGTTGTACCCATCTATAAATTGAGCCGTCTTTTGAAAATGGACTGGGTACTTAAGAGTGTGCTATTCCCCTCTGCATACAAGAATCAGATCAAGGAGCTGGATGTACATCCTTAGGAGCTGAGGAGTTTAGTGGCTGAGGAGGTTTGGACCCACGTGCCGTTGCCATGGTGTCCCCACCAGCAACTCATGCGGATGCCAGACGCCAGACTCTCAGACGCCAGACTCGTGACTAGCTGATACGAAGCAGCCACCGGCTGCATGATTCTCACGCAACTAACTGCTAACTGGTAACTGCTAACTGCTAACTTTTAGCACTCCACTCCATAATTTGTTCTTCCATCTCCGAAACAGATGAAAATCGAGATTCATCATAACATCCCAACGGAAAATTAGCCGTACGGACTACACAGCGATTGCAATGTGTGCAGGGTTTATCAGGCGTATTAAGTCCAGCCTTGAAAAGTTGAAGCAGGTTTACATTCGCCAGTAAAGGACGGGCCATCGCCAGCATATCAGCTTTGCCTTCTTGCAATGTACTTTCCATGATATTCATTTCCTGATAACCTCCATTGGAAATCACAGGTAAACCAATCTCGTCCTTAAACCGCTGAGCATCATCTGCGGAGACGGCTGGTACATATCCCCACCCGATATTAGCCACCGGGCTAAGAATAAATTCCGGCACTGCATTAAACAGGAATGCACGCCACCATGCCTTGGCAGACAAATGCCTGTTAGCATTGTAAAACATCTTCATCTCAGGAATCGGAAAAGTTCCCGGATTGCCTTTCGGATTTGGAAATCCATATCCTTTATCGATATGAAGATAATCGATACCTAGTTCCTTTAATCTTCCGGCGTAGTACAGATTATCTTCAATGGTACTTCCAAAATACCAATGCTTTAATGGGAACCTGACCGGAAGCCGGAGATTGAGTGGCAGGTAATTATAATCCGCTGCTGATAATCTGATACCAATGGGAAAATCATCTCCTACTTTGCTGCGTGCTGCCAATATGATTTCTTGCAGTAAACGAAATCTGTTTTCCCGCGAACCACCGTACTCATCCTTTCGGTTGTTGAT
>JANNSS010000321.1:0-4614 GCA_031402955.1 Saprospiraceae bacterium | reverse complement strand
GCATTGCTTGACATGTATTACGAGAAACTCAAGAAAGATGTCATCCGCAATTTTGTCATTGATACAGGTATGCGGATTGATGGTCGCAAGACGGATGAAGTCAGGCCGATCTGGATTGAAGTGGATTACCTGCCGACCACACACGGTTCTGCGGTATTCACCAGAGGTGAGACTCAGTCACTGACAAGTCTTACGCTGGGTACGAAAAATGATGAGCAGTTGCTTGACAACGCACTTGATTATCGTTACGAGAAATTTATCCTTCACTATAATTTCCCTGCCTTTTCAACTGGTGAGGTGAAACCATCACGTGGCCCGGGTCGTCGTGAAGTAGGTCATGCTAATCTGGCTGCCCGTTCACTGCGCAAGGTATTTCCGGAAGGACAGCCATACACCTTGAGGCTTGTTTCGGATATCCTTGAATCAAATGGTTCATCTTCGATGGCTACTGTTTGTGCAGGTTCACTTGCATTGATGGATGGAGGTATTCAGATTAAAGCACCTGTATCAGGCATTGCGATGGGTTTGATCAATGAAGGAGGAAAAGCAGCTGTATTGTCAGACATCCTCGGCGACGAAGATGCGCTCGGGGATATGGACTTCAAGATCACTGGAACCCGCGATGGTATCGTTGGTTGTCAGATGGATATCAAGGTGGACGGGTTGAGTTATGAGTTGCTGGAGAAAGCTTTGTTACAGGCACGTGATGGAAGATTACACATCCTTGCAAAAATGGATGAAGTACTTCCTGTAGCCAGAGAAGACCTCAAGCCACATGCTCCACGTATCCTTGAAATCATCATTGAGAAAAGTCAGATTGGTGCTGTCATCGGCCCTGGAGGAAAAGTTATCCAGGAGATCCAGGCTTCTACCGGAACCATCATCAATATTGAAGAAGTTGGGGATAAGGGAATTGTCAACATCGCCAGTGCTAATAAGGATTCACTCGAAGCAGCAAGACAACGTATCGTTGGTATCACCTATGTGCCTAAAGTAGGTGATGTATTTGATGCTGTGGTACGTACGATCATGCCTTATGGTGTGTTTGTAGACTTTATGGGCAAGAGTGGGTTGTTGCACGTCTCAGAAATATCTTATTCCCGCATTGACAATGTAGAAGATGTATTTAAGGAAGGGGATATGGTCAAGGTGCAGTTGGTGGAAGTGGAAGAGCGCACCGGAAAGATGCGTATGTCCAGAAAATCATTGTTACCAAAACCTGAGCGGAAGAAGAATGAGAATGGGGAATATGAAGATGGTTATGGCGAAGAAGGGCCTCCTCCACGTGAGGAAAGATCTTCTTTTGGCGATAGAGATAGAGGAGACAGAGGTGGTGACCGCAGAGGCGGAGGTGGAGATCGTAGAGGCGGTGGCGGAGATCGTCGCGGCGGCGGCGGCGGTGGAGACCGACGTGGTGGCGGTGGCGGCGGTGATCGCGGACCGAGAAGATAAATTGCAAAAAAAATGAGCCTCCTTACGGGAGGCTTTTTTTTTGGGCAAGGGGCAAGGAGCAAGGGGCAAGGGGCAGAGAGCATAGGGCATAGCGACTGTCAGGAGACAGATTGTGCTTTGATTGAATAGCCAGTAACCAATATCAAAGGAAAAGTTAGAAGTTGGGATTCTGTTGGATTTGGGATCAAGGGATGAAAGGAGCAAGGGAGTAAAGGGACTGTCTGGAAACAAGATTATACAGTACTCTCCTAGCAACTCTATGCACTCTGCACTATGCTGCTCTATGCACTCTGCGCTATGCCCTATGCTTATTTAATCACCATTTCGAATGAATAGGAAGCAGGGTCAATCGGTTCTGTAGTAGGACGGGTTTCAGGTTTGACGAGATTGAGATAGATGGCATAGGATCCGCTATGGATGGTGTCCTGCCAGTTGTTGATGGCAAAGAAAGTGTCGCGGAGGCTGCTACCATCCTGGTCAATAGTTATGGCCATCGCGTATCTGCCCGCCCACACGCAATCGATATTGGTCACATTGCAGCGGCTGTCTTCGACCACGGCATCCAATTTCATCTTCCAGTCTGATTGAGCAAGGCACCATTCTTCGCCGATCTTAGCTATGAAGGGCTTGTTCAGAAGTGCCTGGTTACATACATTCCCTGAATCAGATTTAGGCTCACACCTTTCGGTGACCAATACAAACAGGAGTGATACCGTTAATGAGAGGTAACTTTTCATAGCATTTTGAATTTATTAACCTTAGAAAGTCAAAAAAAATCGTTTTGATGGTAACAAATGGCTTCCTTCGATACACTACTAACGTTGGGATGAAATGTTTTAATGGAATAGGGGGCCTCTAATTTGATTAAAATAAAATTGACCTGACGAATATTGAACTTTTTGATGTCCTGATTTGTACCCTTTATGTCTGAAACCTTAAAATCCCGGCAACTGCCATGCGTCAATTAAAAATAGCTAACCGGATCACAGCCCGTGAGAGTCTTGCCCTTGAAAAATACCTTCAGGACATTGGCAAAATTGATATGCTGTCTCCTGAGGAGGAATCCAGGCTGGCAGGCCTTGCGAGAAACGGGGATCAGGCTGCGCTTGAAAGACTGACCGAGGCGAATCTAAGGTTTGTTGTCTCCGTTGCCAAGCAATACCAAAACCAGGGCCTTTCCTTAGGTGACCTGATCAATGAAGGCAATGTGGGATTGATGAAGGCAGCGAAGCGGTTTGACGAGACAAAGGGATTTAAGTTTATCTCTTATGCGGTGTGGTGGATACGCCAGAGTATCCTGCAAGCTATTATTGAGTATTCCAGGATTGTGCGGATGCCGCATAACAAGTCTACATCCTACAACCGACTCAATGAGGCTTATGTATCCTTCGTTCAGGAATTTGAGCGGGATCCTTCACATGAAGAGCTCGCTGAATTACTCAATGTACCCATCCGGGATGTGATCAATAATATGCCAGGTAACAACCGACACATTTCGTTTGATGCCCCGGTCTCCAGTGATGAAGACAGTTTTACCTTACTGGATATGATTGAGACGGATGAAGAGATGCAGCCAGATCTGAAACTTATGGAGGAATCCATGAGACTTGACATCATGTATAGTCTGAATTCCCTTGCACCCAGGGAGGCTGAGGTGCTTGCCTTTTACTTTGGACTCAAAGGAGAAAAACCACTTACGCTGGATGAGATCGGTGAGCAACTGGAACTAACCCGTGAGCGGGTGCGCCAGATAAAAGAGAGAGCGATCCGTCGTTTGAGAAAGACGATGAAGCGAAATACCTCCATGAGATCGTATATGTAACCTGATCTGATCTTCAGGCCTGTATCCTTTTTGATCAGCTATTTCATATTAATTAACCTTTTCCAACTGACCGGCAGGAATACTTCAGTGCCCTGTTTTCAAAATTGCGCTAACTTTCCAGCCAAATTATGATAGAGGATTTTCTCAGGGCCCTCCTGGGCATACCACCCGGTGCCACAAGAATCAATAAGGATCTTGTCATCATGCGACAGCTTACCAAGCCTGTTGCTGACCAGCTTATACCCTGGGAGGATGAAAATGAGCTGGAGCTCATGGCCCTGAAGATGGAACTCAAATCCCAAAAAAGAGGGATGGATAGAATAATCATGGGCACGATACAATCCATCTACGTGGAGCCCATGATCACTTTTGCTTACATGGATTATGTCAAAGGTACCCGGGAAGCCTTGCTTTACTGCAGAAGCAGGAATCTGGAAATCGTCTACCGTATCAAAAGTAAAGCTGTGGATGTATTTCTCAATGGTAACCAGGTAGCCATCATTGACCAGGAAAACATCATGTATGGATTGAAGTCCAGGAGTGCGCTGGGAAGAGTGAAACCATACTCAGCTGATTTGTTGTCTATTATTATTCTAGACAGGGAAGCTGGTCACCTCTTTAATCCACTCAGGCCACATACTGAAATTCAACGGGCATTTTTCCTGATGACCAAGTTGAGCGAAGAGGAAGGACGGATATTCCTTACGCTGGGCTTGTATGAGTTGATCACCCGGATGCTAGCGAACAAAAAGAAGAAATAACCGTTTTGGTAACGTACATTTAGCACTTTGAACAGACCAGAAACACGTATGAACGTATTTGATTCAGTTAGAGTAGTGGTATATAGGTTTCACGAAAAGGGACTTGAGATCTTTTTGGTGAATACAGGCCTGGAAGAGGACAACTGGAGAATTCCGTTTTCTGATATCGCCAAATACCCAGTGAAGGATTTAGAGGTAGGGGACCGGTTTATAGAACTGGAATCCGACGAGAATCCAGATGGATCCACTGGCATCATCTGTGCCATCGAAGGAGACTGGCATGATATCCCTTCCATCCGTAAACTTATCAAAGAAGACATTAAACTGGTGAGTTCCAAAATCGATAAGGTTGTTCCTGAACTTGAAAAAGGTACCTACTTCGCTATCAAGGAGGCGTTCAAAAAGGTCATGCCCAATGAATACAAGGTACTTCATGAGTTGAAGGACATTTTGCTTCACCGCAATATGATGAAGAATATTTAAGTGAGCAGTGAGCAACTAGCAGTTAGCAGTTAAAAAATAAAAAGGGTTATAAAAAAGTAGAGACGCGATTAATCGCGTCTCTACTTTTTTATAACC
>JANNSS010000320.1:0-18932 GCA_031402955.1 Saprospiraceae bacterium | reverse complement strand
AAATCTCGCATCAACATATGGGCCATGATAATTGTTGTTTCGGTTGTATTCATAGCCCGCAGCAATGGAGACATTATTCATGATATTATCTGATCGCAATTCAATGCCCCACACCGGGTCATCCGCGGTGACCAGCCAGCTGTGAAAGTTGATCGCATTGCTCCAGGGAGAATATTTCTTTACCTCAAAATCATTTTCTGCCAAAGGTTCTGCTAACAGGTTTCTTTCCTGAGCGCCTGGCACCTCTTTGATTTCATCATCAAGGTTAATCATCCGCCACTCGCGCGGTAGGCCCGGCAACCGGACTAATTTTTTTCCGGTGTTGGTATACTCTGCAGTCACGACTCCATCCTGTACAGGATCCCAGGCAGGTTCATAATGCGCTTTATGTCCACGGCTGACCTGATAAAAGATTCCTTCATGGATGTCTACAGCGTATACCTGATCGAGGTCACCAATGCCACACGCTACAAAAATCCACGGACCAGCCTGTACAGGGCGACCCAGGACAGCATAACTGTAATGGGTGATTTGTTTGATTTCACCTGTACTTATGTTTTGTTGAACGATGCACATGCGCCCATCCTTGTTGCGGGCAGTTGCGTTCAGATGCTGACCGTCTTCGCTGAAACCAGGATAACCGAGATACAGGTTGTCTGCATTAGGAAGTGATTGGATCAGCTCACCAGAGGATGCATCAATTATATGTAAAGCAAAATTTTCTTCTTCATCTGTATGCAGGGCAACTATTCTTTTAGCTGATGCATCCAGTGAGGGCATAAAATATCCCTTGACTGGAACGATGTCCTTTTTCTTATGACTGATCTCGTCATAGACTACAATCACATTTTTATCCATGCGGATCCACCGGGGATCAACACGACTTTCGGTCCAGACTAACTTATCCACACTGTGATCAAAATAAGTATCCAATTGACGGCCGAAAGAAATGATCTTCTCCCTTTTTCCATCCGGTTCTATCTTATAAATCGCCGATATCGAATCGAACGATGTGATGACACAATAAATACTTCCATCTCCTGCCACATCCGGATAGCCCATATCAAAGAAAGCATCCTGCTTGTTCTTTTCTGTAATAGCAATGGCAGGATACAGGATATCCGGTACTTCGGATGCCTTTCGTTGTGAACCATAATACTTCAGTGCATCGAGATATAGATGTCTGTTGCTCTTTCCAAAAAATCGTTTGACCGTACCTGAAAATGGATCATAGATAGGCTTCATGCGCGGAGCCTGCCTGAAGATCGTGTCCCAGGTGGCTTCACCAAAAACGTGGTTGCCATACTGCAACATCAGGTAGCCCAGCGGATAATGGTCCGGATAATAGTGGCGATATGATCCGTTGCGAAGCCGGTAATAACTCCATGGTTTTTCCTCTTTGGAATTTTCACGGAAGGGTAATAAAAACCGGCTTAATCGTCCTCTTCCCTGCGGTGTCCATTTTGTTTCTGCGTATACTGCATCTCCTTCGCGAAACCAGTTAGCTGTAGCGAGGCCATACATTCCGGAGAATGCAAGATCACCAAAAATCAATTTAATGATATGAGTGATTCCAGTATTGACTGCATTGACTTGCTGCACATGACGGTACTCATGGATAGCGAGTAGATCAGCCCAGGGAAGTGATCCCAGTTCAAAAGGATTTTCGTTTGGCTGGAGATAAAATTCAGACACATAGGGTGCGAGACCTACATAGCCATTGGAGACATTGGTATGTGGTTGAAGGATGACAGAGATTGGTTTGTAGCGACTGTCTTTGGAGATCGGGTCGACGGAGGCAAATTTCAACATCAGGCCTGCTACTCGTCTTGCGGTTTCTTCGCCACCTTCCGGATAGATGATGCGGAGACTGTCATGGCGAAGTTGTTGCCATTTCACTTTGGATGGCAGCAACCCAAGCTTCTGGGCTTGCATATCCTCACCTAAGAAAATGATACTTACCAGAACAAGTAACCTGATGGTTTTAGACATTCAGGGCTACATTGTGTGAATGAATAGTCGCAGAGATATCGACCATCAAGGATGGATCATGCTCAAAGGCATTGCCCATCACAATCACATCAGCTCCTGCGTTGAGATTTTCCTGTACCTTCTCAGCAGACCTGATTCCTCCGCCGACGATCAATGGTATTGATACAGCACCGCTGACAGCAGATATCATTTCAGCAGGTACTGGTCGTGAAGCACCGCTTCCGGCATCCATAAAGATCATCTTCAGTCCAAGCATTTCGGCCGCCATCGCTGTACACACTGCGATATCTGATTTATTGGAAGGGATGGGAGATGTATTGCTCATGTATAGAACCGTTGTACCTACGCCACCATCGATCAGCATGTAGCCGGTAGGCAATACTTCCAGTGAACTCAACTTGAGATAGGGTGCAGCGATGACATGCTGTCCGATGAGCAAGTCAGGATTTCTGCCGGATACAAGGGAAAGGAAGAGAATAGCGTCTGCTTTGTTGCTCACCTGATAGGTACTGCCTGGAAATAAAATCATCGGGATCTGACAGCGCTGGCGGATCATCTGGAGGCAATGATCGAGCTGGCTATTGACCAGCAGGCTGCCGCCGATAAAGAAGTAATCTACATGGCATCTGACCGAGAGTTCGATGATCTGGTCCAGCTTACCGAGCCTCATCTTGTCCGGATCGATCAGCACGGCCATTTTTTTCTGTCCCAGCTGTTTGGCTTTGGTGAGCTCTGTATATATGTGTGTTCGGCTGGTATCCATTGTTCAAAGATAAATGTTAACGGGGAAACCGTGGAGGCTGAATAGCAAGGGGCAAGGAGCAGGGGGCAAGGGGAAATAAGCTGCGTCGCTACGTCGTTGCGCGATAATAAATTTGAGGGATTCTAAACCTTAGAAAACCAAAGGGAGCAAGGGATGAAGAGGCTTAAAAGCAAGGGGCAAGGGGGCAAGGAGCACGGGGGAAATTAAATTGCGGCGTTGCGGCGTCGCGCGAGAAATAAATTTGGAGGATTCAATACCTTAGAATATTTAAGGGGCTAAAGGGTGCATCGCCTGCTGTTAAAAACAGCTCAATAGATTGTTGCCTGGAGCATGATTTTTTTGATCTGTCGTACGCGGACTTAGGTCAACCTAAGCCCAACTTTGTTTTTTCTAAAAATGCGATGTATAAGTCCCCTTCAGGGGATTTAGGGGCAACACGGCTCACGTGAAATGCTTCAGCAACCGCACCTCTTCCTTAGTTAGTGGTCTCCACATACCGCGTGGGAGATTCTTTTTGGTGAGCCCGGCGTAATAGGTCCGATCGAGCTTTACCACTTCGTAACTGAAATGTTCGAAGATGCGACGCACGAGACGGTTTTTTCCGGAATGAACTTCGATCTCCACTTCGCGCTTAGTGAGGCCTTCAATAAAATGAAGACTGTCCGCCTTGATGGGACCGTCTTCAAGTGTGATGCCCTCGCGGATTTGTTCCATGTCTTTCAGGGAGAGATTTTTATCCAGCGTCACCAGGTAGACCTTGGGTACTTTATGACTTGGGTGAGAAAGTTTTTTGGTGAGTTCACCATCATTGGTCAGCAGGATCAAGCCTGATGTATTGCGGTCGAGCCTCCCGACTGGGTATATCCTCTCCGGAATTTTTTCTGACATGATATCGATCACCGTTCGTCGTCCGCGCTCATCACTTGAGGTGGTCAATACATTTCTTGGTTTGTTGAGCAGGTAGTACACTAACTTATCGACCGTCTTGATTGTTTTGTCTTTGAAGGTCACTACATCCTTAGGCTGTACTTTATAACCCATCTCCTTGACGATTACGCCATTGACTGTGACATGGCCTTGCATGATGAGCGTATCAGCAGCGCGGCGGCTGGCGATACCACTATGGGCCAGGTATTTATTGAGACGCATCTCACCCTGTTCCTCTCGGGTTCCCTTGTACGAAGGTGGGGTTACCTTCTCTGGTGTCGTGGCCTTCTCCTTTGTTTTAGCCTTTTCGGAGTATTCATCATCGGCAGGCTTATGATCGAACTTATTTTCCCGGTATTCGCCAAACTTAGCTGTTGATTTGGGTGTACTCTTTATATAGGTTTTAAAAGCACCGACACCCCCTTTTTCACGCTGCAGCCTTGCCTCTTTTTGAGTGCGGTTATGTGATGCGGCAGGATCTTTAGCCTTAGTTTTTCTGGCAGGCCTGCTTTCGCTTTTTCCCCTTGGTTGTGGTTTTTCCCTGCTTACTGTTCGTTTGATAGCCACTTAATGTAGATGTAGATTGAAGATAATTTTGCAAATTAGGCATAATGGTTTGATTATCCTGATTTTTGGAACGCATGGTTCGACTTCGCTCACCACAAGGATGACGCAGATGAATTTTGAAAATGAATTACGCTAATTTGTTTTTATTGGTCCCTGAGCTTGTCGAAGGGAATGGTTAAGAGAAATGATTAGCGAAAATTAACGGCGACGTATTTTAAAGGGATTTTCGCTAATTTGTTTTTATCGGTCCCTGAGCTTGTCGAAGGGTACAAAGCGAAACACTCTCCCCACGTCGCCCTCTTCGCTCGCGAAGAGGCGGCGTGGGGAGGGGAAATGACTTTTTGAATTCCCTTCGGCAAGCTCAGGGACCGGATAAGACAATATTTAATTTGCGAAAATTATCCTTTCAATATTCCTGTCTCATTTGGGGCTATTCAATTTGTTTTTTTACGCTTTGCCTACTGCTAACTGCTAACTGCTCACTTCTCACTTCTCCTTGCTCCTTGCTCCTTGCTCCTTGCTCCTTGCTAGAATGGTATAGGCTCATCGTCTTCATTAAGACGCGATGGACGTGTAATGACTGCATTATAATTATCGCCAGCCGGACCTTTGCCGGAGATGTCGTTGAAGAAGTCATCACCCGGATCGGTAAACTTGGCGTACTGCGCGATAAATTTTAAACCGACTGTACCGAGGGCACCGTTTCTGTGTTTAGAGATTAGAATCTCTGCTGCATCTTTTGAAATGGTGGGATCGGATTCCATCTCGTAGTAATCCGGACGATAGATGAAGGTTACAATATCCGCATCCTGCTCGATAGCTCCAGAGTCCCGAAGGTCGGAGAGCTGTGGACGCTTATTACCACCACGTGTTTCTACGGCGCGACTCAACTGTGACAATGCGATGACAGGTACTTCTAGTTCTTTCGCCATGGTCTTGAGGGCGCGTGAAATAGAACTGATCTCCTGCTCACGGGTTCCTCCGCGTTTACCATCTGGTCCTGCAGACATGAGTTGCAGGTAATCGACGATGACGAGTTGGATATCGTGGTGCATCTTGAGACGACGACATTTCGCACGAAGCTCGAAGATGTTGATGGCGGGCGTGTCATCGATAAAGATGGGTACTTCGCTAAAGCGTTCTACGGCGCTGTTGAGTTGCTGCCACTCATAGTCTTCCATCTGCGCATTTCTCAGTTTGGAGCCCGGGATCTCAGCGACCATCGACATGAGACGATGGGTGAGCTGGAGGGCGGACATTTCAAGCGAGAAGAATGCTACAGGTCGGTTATAATCGACAGCCGCATTTTTAGCAACTGCAAGACAGAAAGCCGTCTTACCCATACCTGGGCGGGCAGCTACAATGATCAGGTCAGATTTTTGCCACCCGTTGGTGATTTTATCAAGCTCGGTAAATCCTGAAGGCACGCCTGTCATCCCTATTTCCTTTTTGGACAGGGACTCGAGTTCTTTTTGAGCTTTGACAGCCAGGTCACCGAGCTTGGAATAGCTGCGGTTGAGGTTCTTCTGGGTGATATCGAAGAGGTTCGATTCAGCTTCGTCGAGCATCTGGAAGACGTCTTTGGTGTCTTCAAAGGCATCGCTGATGGTAGAGGTACTCACGCGGATGAGTTCGCGCTGGATATGCTTCTGGGCGATGATCCGCGAGTGGAACTCGAGGTTGGCTGCGCTGGCTACTTTGTTGGTTAGTTCTACCAGAAACCCGACTCCGCCGACCATTTCCAGGCTTCCGGACTTTTTGAGGGCTTCATGGACGGTGAGGATATCGACCGGTTGGGAGCGCTCAAAGAGGTGCATCATGGCTTCGTAGATGACGCCATGGGGTTTTTTATAAAAACTGTCCGGGGTCAGGATGTCCAGCACGATGGCCATGGCATCCTTGTCGAGCATCAGGGCTCCGAGTACAACTTCCTCTATCTGAGTGGCTTGCGGTTGTAGCTTGCCATAGACCAGGTTGGTGAGGTCGTTGTCTGAGCGGATAGGTTTCAGCCTGCTGCCGGAGGATTGGGGATTATATTGATTGGGCTCAGCCATTAATTAAGTGAAGAGTGAAAAGTGAAGAGTGAAAAATTGTGAGTTGTGAGTTGTGAATTGTGAATTGTGAGTTGTGAGTGTGAGTTGTGAGTGTGTAATGCGTTAAACGTAATTATTTATTTTTTTAAAAAACTGGTAGCTGGTAGCTGGTAGCTGATAGCTGATAGCTGATAGCTGATAGCTGATAGCTGATAGCTTAAAAGGGGTACAAAACTAAATCGGTGGCGACGGATTACCTATTGACATTTACTCTGCCATTACAGGGGATGTGGACAAGTGCCTCTTAAAATTTGGAAAAGATTGTTAGAAAGTAATTCGGTACGCGGGTTCATGCTAAAGTAACACATTATAACAATCCTGCATGTCAATTAGTGCCATCCGGGAGTATTGTTTGACAAGAGATTGTGGCTGAAAAAAAATATATATGAGGAAAGGCAATGTGTAGGTCATTGGGGATGTTTGTCTGAAAGAGTAAAAACTGGGATGGTGCATAAGGGGAGATATGTGAGAAAATAGCATATAAAATCTTTTTCATGCGATAATGTGGGCGGAAGAGGCTCAAGAGGCGAAAGAGGCTGAAGCGGTGGTATAGGCTGAAGCGGTAGGTTAACGTAGAAAATAATCAATTGCCCTCGGCTTTAGCCGGGGGTCTCTAAACTAAGGGATTTTGGCTTTAGCCACAAGAGAGATCTTTCTTCTGGCTAAAGCCCAGTATCCACTGCCGACATCCACCCCCGGCTTGAAAGCCAGGGCAGTTTGGAAGATTCAAAGAAATTATATTTTCATTTTCCAGCCCTGCGTTTAAAATGAATGCGAAAAACCCTTCTACTTATAAGTGTAATGCTCTTGACTGGTTTGATGCACAAGTTATCGGCAAGTCCCAATAGTCAGGACTCTTTCCCAATCCATTATCCCCTGATGGATTCCATTGGTATCAATTTTAATCTTGAAAGAAATTGCTAAAGATTTGCCCCAGGTGTATGGTACGCAATATGTGTATGAGGAGGATTGGAATATGATGTATCCGATTGAAGATATGACCCATGTTGATCAACTCAGAAAATCGGTGGGGTTGGGGCCTTTGAAGAAGTTTATGGAGGAGGCAAAAGTCTATTTTGAGTAAGGATGGAAATTTTTGGACTATATTCAAATAAGAATTGATCTTTTCAACCTATGTCCGGAATTGGGAAAAGCCTTCCTTTACTGGGTATGATGCACAAGTGCATCCGAAAGGAGGACTTTTTGAAGAATCTTGGTCTACTGCCATTTTTGGCAGTGAAAGGGCCTAAACTTGTATCCGATAGATATTAGGGACATTCTCCAAACCCATAAATAGAGGAGACAATCAAAAATATTTTAATTATGAAAGCAAATCAATTTGAAAAATTCAGGTTAGTAGGCCTTGAGAAAGTCAGAGGAGGTTATACTATTTACTGTAAAAATTCCTTGGGAGAAAATATAGGAACCGTACAGCATGATTGCCTCAATGGTGTAAGTGGCCTTTCAGCATGCATGGGAGTATATCTCCAGGCGACTCAATCCGCTGGCCATTGTTAAGTGAATCAAAGGCCATCTGGTGGATATATCAGATGGCCTTTATTAAATCAATATTATGATTAGGTTATACTTCTTATGGGTAATGTTATCTCCCGCAATAAATTTGTATGCAGTGGCGGATCAATCAAATATAATCAGCACAACCATTAAGGGTACTATACATTTAGATGATTCAGTTGAATTAACAATAGGAATATATCAGAATCCACTGGTTGAGTTTGATCCATTTGCTTTGTATAAATGGAAGAACATAGACAGTCAATATTTTGAATTTTCACTCCCTTTGGATGCCCCCGAAATCATTGAATTCTATGTAAATGACAAACACAGATATCGATTTTATATCACTCCTGGATCAATGAATACTATAAATATTGAGGAGGATTCGTATTCAGTGGAGAGTCCAACAAGAAAAGAGAATGAGATACTTCAAAAATTTGGGTTTAACAAAGCAGCACTTAAAATGCCTAGTTATTCTAATAAAGGGAATTTGCCACTTTGCCTGTCGGAATTAAATAATCTTTGTGATTCACTTGACATACTCCTGGCCAAGGAAGCATTTTCGGAGGATTTTAAAAAATATATTACCTCAGAGATGTTTGGATACAGATATTTTTGGAAATCTGATCTTCTTTATAATTTTAAAAATGATACCATGGGTATCGATACTTTGCCAGAGGAAATAATAGAAGATATCCATTCACTTTTTAAATTTAGTATGCAGGATGAGGTTAGGTCAAGATATTACCTCAATGCCGTCTCGTCATATTTTCGATCCTTACTTAATCTTTCGCTTTCCCCACGGGAAGAGGCGAACTATGCATTGTATACCACAGCGTCCTTTAACACGATCTACGATATATTTAATCGCTATCCAGCCCTCAAGGGTATTTTTGTTACGTCCGCAGTGAACACAGCAATGTATCTGGCCAAAACTCAAGAAGATATTGAGTTGGCGATATACTGGTGGACTTATTATTCAGACCATTTGGTTCACCAAGAGAAAGCCTTTGCAGTTATAAAAGCAGAGTTGGATAGAAAAATTGTGAGATTAAAACTTAATAAACTCGAGAATTATTCGTTGTTAAATCAAAGGGATTCGCTGGTACCATTATCAACTTCGTTATTAGATGGTGTGAATATTATTGCTTTTTGGGCATCGTGGTGTCAACCTTGTATTGAAAAAATGCCCGAATTGAAAGCTTTATCGAAAAATCTTAATGTTAATCTGGTTTTTTTAAATATATGGAGCTCTAAGTCTTCTTGGGTAAAGTTGTTTGATCCGTCTACCAATCAATCTGAAAGTTATTTATTTGCTGACAAGGTATTATCAAATAAAATAGCAGAGCAATGTTCCATCACGCAGTTTCCATTATATTTGATTGTCGATTATAATTTAAATGTTTTGGCAATTAATGATTCGTATGCTCAATTGGTAGATTGGATCTCAGCAAAGTAAGACAGCGGGGATAAAACTGAATTAGACTTTCTATCTGGTTCTAAGTAAAAGTCAAAATGCTCTTTTTTGTATATACTGAACATATTGCATAAGTCCATCACAATAGCCAGATCACGCATGTTATTGCGGATGTCTGTTTCCTTATTGCATTGTTGAGATAGAAAAATAGGGAAAACTAGGAGCTAATTTACTCTATCTTATATTATGGATAGATTGCCTCCGGTTATTATAGGAGCATTTATCTAGATGCTCAGGATGTATAGTCCAGAGAGATGTCGTTATGACATGACTGGCTGTCATATAACGAAAGTTATATTTCACAGCCATATTCCAATCGCTAGCTTTAGGCCAACATATTTGAGACGTACCCCAAAAGCCGCTGGAGCATCAGAAAAGCCTTTCCATTTTACAATCAACACGACTCCATGGACTGCGGCCCTGCATGTCTGCGGATGATTGCTTCCTTCCATGGCAAGGAATATACACTTCAAGACCTCCGCAATAGGAGCTATATAGACAAGGAAGGTGTCTCCTTACAAGGTATCAGTGAGGCAGCTGAAAGTATTGGCTATCGCACACTAGGGGTGAAAATTCCTTTCGCAGATAAACCGGATCTCCCGCCCTTAGTGAAGCCCCTTTGCCAGTCATTGTCCACTGGAACCAGAACCATTTTGTGGTCGTATATCGGATTTCAAAAAAATACGTCTGGATAGCAGATCCCGGTAGTGGAAAACATAAACTCACTGTAGAAGAATTCAAAAAGCATTGGATTAGTGATTTTGATCGTGGTATCGCATTATTGCTTGAAAAGACAGCAAAATTTGAGGATACTGATATTGCAGGTAGTAAAAATGTCAGTTCTTTCGACTTTTTCCGCTCCTATGTCAAGCCCCATAAGAAGTTAATCATCCAATTGATCCTTGGTCTGCTCCTGGCATCAGTATTCCAATTGATGATCCCATTCATGACCCAGTCCATCGTCGATGTCGGGATTGATAACCAGGATATTCAATTTATCTATCTCATTCTCTTTGGGCAGTTGGCCATATTTATTGGGCAGCTTTCAGTCAGAGTGATTCAGAGCTGGATACTGCTCCATATCAGCACACGCATCAATGTGCACCTGATCTCAGATTTTCTCCAGAAGCTGATGAAGCTGCCTCTTGGATTTTTTGATTCGAGAAACACAGGTGACCTGCTGCAACGTATAGGTGATCATCGACGGATTGAAGCCTTTCTGACCCAATCCTCCCTTTCTATTTTACTATCCTCGATCAACCTTGTCGTTTTTGGTCTAGTCCTGCTGATGTATTCGATACCGATCTTCTTTATTTTCCTGGTGAGTTCGATGATGTATATAAGCTGGATTAGTTTTTTTCTGAAACGACGGAGGGAGATAGACTACATGGCGTTTCAACAGATGTCAGACAATCAAGGTTCTCTGATCGAGATCATCCAGGGAATGCCGGAGATCAAACTCCAGGGGAGTCATTTTAAGAGAAGATGGGCATGGGCTTCTATCCAGGCACGGCTATTTAGGATACAGATGAAAACCCTAGCCATATCTCAGTATCAGGATATAGGAGGATCATCTATCAATCAGGTCAAGGATATACTGATCACCTTCCTGGCAGCCAGAGCGGTCATAGAAGGTCAGATGACATTGGGTATGATGTTAGCGGTACAGTATATCATCGGACAGCTCAACGGTCCGCTACAGCAACTGATCAATTTCATCCGGTCCGCTCAGGATGCAAGGATTAGTTATGAACGTCTCAGTGAGATTCATAGTCAGGATGATGAGCAGTCACCTGATGAGACCCGTATGAAGATCATTCCCGGAGGGGACATCATCATTCATGATGTGAGCTTCCGATACACACCGATAGCGGATCCTGTATTGACAGATGTCCGTATTACTATCCCGCGAGGTAAAGTGACAGCCATCGTTGGCACTAGCGGTAGCGGAAAGACTACACTGATCAAATTACTATTGGGATTTTATAAACCCACCAAGGGATATATTAAGGTAGGGAATACAGCACTGGAGGCACTTGATAAGGCAACCTGGAGAGCGGGCTGCGGTGTCGTCATGCAGGAGGGATATATATTTTCAGACACGATCGCCGAAAATATAGCAGAGAGTAGTGATCATGTAGATATGTCGAAACTCTTGAATGCATCCGAGACGGCCAATATCCAGGAGTTTATAGTGTCCATGCCGCTGTCCTACAATACCATGATAGGTGCTAAGGGAAATGGTATCAGCCAAGGTCAACGTCAACGTATGCTGATCGCGAGGGCGGTGTATAAGGATCCGGATTTTCTATTTCTGGATGAAGCTACCAATGCGCTGGATGCCATCAATGAAGGGGTCATCCTGGATCATCTCAACCAATTTTTCAAAGGGCGCACCGTTATTATTGTGGCCCATCGATTGAGTACGGTAAAGCATGCTGATCAGATTGTGGTGCTCGAAAAGGGTGTTGTTGTAGAGACGGGACATCATATCGAGTTGATCGCGAAACGAGGCAAATATTATGAACTCATCAGTAATCAATTAGAACTCGGCTAACCGGAACACCATGTCTGCACCAAGTGAGCACACCATAGAAATCGACCGTCGCTATCACAGAGACAGGTTAATGGATATCATCGGGCATCCTCCGGGATGGCTCCTGCGATCAGGTACCGGGCTTATTGCCTTCATTACTGCTTTATTGCTTTGGCTCGCATGGTACATTCGGTATCCTGACATCATTGAGGCTCCTGTACTTATAACCTCTGACCATCCACCAGTGGAGGTGTATACCAATCATGCAGGGATAATAGATAGTTTATATGTGAGTGATGGAGATAGGGTAGCCGCTGGTCAGGTCCTGGTGTATATGGACAATACGGCTAGGATCCTGGATGTAGGTTTATGGAAGGAGTGGTTGGAAGCAACTATTCTTTCGACAGGGCCAAAATCAATTCTGAATGCTCCACCCCTATCTCTTTCCATTGGAGAACTTCATCCTGCTTATACTGTGATCAACCAGAAATACGAGGAGTGGTTGAGATGGAAAGCAGATCAAACAGTTGTTGAAAGGATCAAGGCTATCAGGACAGAAATCGAAACGATAAAACGATTGATGGCCTCATTGCAGCAACAGATATCTATCTATGACCAGGAGCTTTCTTTGCAAGAGAAGTCACTAATGCGAGAAGAATCACTCTATAAGGATGGAGTAATAAGCTCAGCGGATCATGAAAATGCAAAATCAATCTATCTCACAGCAAACAGGCAGAAGGAGGCAATAGCTACAGGAATGCTCAGCCACCGGATGCGAATGGATCAATTGGAGTCCGCCATATTAGATCACCAGATCACTTATGACAACCAATTGCTAAACCTTTTTACAACTCTTCATGCTCTCTGTAAGGAGGCACTGGCATCCATAGATAAATGGGAGGAGCAATATATCATACGATCTCATATTCCAGGAGTCCTTTCTATTCCAGGACACCTGTTCGCCCATACCTACATCACTACAGGTGAGCCGCTCATGGCTGTCCTGCCTGACGAAAGTGGTTCAATTGTATATGCACGTGCGAGTGTAACAAGCACAGGTTTGGGGAAAATTGAGAAGGGTGACAAGGTTATCCTACGACTAGACGCATGGCCTTATAAGCAATATGGAAGCTTGAGGTCCACAGTACAACAGATATCAAAGCTTCCGTTACCTGGAGAGCAGGAAGGTAACACCTTTGAACTCAAGATGTCGCTTAGTACCCCCATCGTTACTACAACTGGTACATCTCTCCTCCTGAAGCCACAGGAATCTGGCACAGCACGGATCATCATCAGGGACAGGCGCATTCTGGAGAGGCTGTTTGACCAATTACTTCAACTGACTCAATTCAATCCTTAAAGACAATGAGCCTTATCGATCATATTTATTTGCTTCAGAGTGTACATCATCACATTGAACACAAGTCAACCGGCACGCCAAAGGACTTTGCTTCTCGTCTGGGCATATCAGAAAGGAAGCTTTATCGTGTCCTGGATGAACTTAGAGACGTGGGGGCTGAAATAACGTTTAGTGCAGAGCGCTCCTCCTATATTTATTGTAATGAGGTCAAGATTAATATATATCTCCGGATTGAACAAAATGATAAGGTTCGGATGAAGGGTGGAAGTTTTTCAAAAAATCTTGATCTACTGCCATTTTTGGCAGTGGGATGCGCTAATCTTGATTCTAGAATCAATTGGGAGGAATCTCCCATCATATAATTCAAGTTGGTAAAATCATTTCTATTTAAAAATGCAAGCAAATAATCTAACAATTTAAATATAATAATCATGAATCAAGAAGAATTTAATAAATTCAAAATTTCTAACCCAATAAAAGTAACTGGGGGAGCAGGTGGAACGATAATTGGTAGTCGCCGTGTATATGGTGGTTTGGGGGATCTACAAACCTTTGTCGATGTTGACTATGGGACACATGTTGATTGCGATCAATCGTATTTGGTTACTGGATATAATGATGGCTTTAATAGTGGTGGTGATTCTTTGATTGGAGATCCATATCCATAATTTATTTAATAAAAGCCCATATAATATTCTGGATTCAATCCTGATATTTTATGGGCTTCCTTTTCGCAAAAATGATACTAATAATTTCAAATCCTAGTGATATTTCCACTACTCGCGTAATTGATTGGTTTAAGAATGACACAAAGTATAAACTAATAAATATTATAAATATTGAAGAGGGTATAAATCAAAATATTAGTGCCGTAGTTTGTAATAATATAGTTCGAATTAATAATTATAATGTCATCTGGTTTAGAAAGCTTCCTATGATTTTTCAAAATGAAACGAATAAAAATGAAATTACAAATTATCTTAAGAGTGAAATAATTGAATATTTAAAAACACTAAAATTATTGTGTCATTTTAGTAAAAGTACTTTTATTTTCGGCAGTGCCTTGTATGAGCAAGAAGACATATTAAAATTCAGAAGCCTATTGTTAGCTGCAAGAAATGGAATTAAAATTCCAAATACTTTACTATCTAATGACAAAAAGGAGATTGAAACATTTTTATCTAAAGGAGAAGGTGTAATAACTAAATCAATAAAAAATCCAACCTTTTTGTACTCCAAAACAGGAAAATATTCTGTTAAGATGTATACTGAGAAGGTAAAAAACAGGGATGTAAAAACTGGGAATAATTTTCCTAATTTGCTTCAAGAATTAATTTTAAAATCATATGAATTAAGAATATTTTTTATTAATAATAGTTTTTTTTCTTCAGCGCTTTTTACTGTCACCCCTCATATAAACTTGATGGATTCACGTAATACAAGAAAAAATGATATGCGTATAGTTCCTTACATTTTACCAAAACCATTTCTGAAAAAACTAAAAATACTAATCTCTCAACTGGGATTAAATACCGGCTCAATTGACGTTATCGTCACTCCAAAAAATGATTATATATTCTTAGAAATAAACCCGTTTGGTCAATATGATTTTATTTCGGCACCCTGTAATTATCAATTAGATAAATTTATCGCAAATCAGATAGAAATGGAATATGAAAAATAAAAATGAATATAGGGAGCTTATTACTGTACTAAGCCAATACAAACATTTGCCGATATCAATTTTAATATCAAAACCTTCATTGCATATGAAGGCAAAAAGGAAAAAGCTCATTAAAACTAATAAAGGGCTAGAATTGGCTACTTCATTTTATAGACCCATTGCTAAAATTGCATTAAATGATTAAATATGACTTAAGGCAACTAGAGATTGAATACACATTTAAATTGTATGGAAATTGCCTATTCTGTAAAGGGTTTAAAAATACTATAATTTTGGACCTGCAATTTTCAAGATACATGAATGTGCCAAATGATCTAGCAGAAGTTGTGGGACTCAATAATAAATTTATTAGAGACAATTATAGTGAATCAGACCAAAATATTATTCTTGATTTTTTTAATACTTTATGTTTACATGGCTTTGGATTTTATACAAGGGAAGGAGATAATTTTCCCGAGATTAGCTTGAAATGGGATTCACCAAGTATTTTAAATCATTGTATCCTCTATTACGACATAGGTGAACCAAAATATTCTTTAACTGATTTAATTAATAATTTGTCTAATTTAAATTGCAAACATGCTTTATTTTATGGCACTGGTGTTTTTAATGAAGATGATATTTTTAAAACATTAAATGTATTTAATAATACTTCATTTACGTCAATTATTTTAGTAATTAATGCTTCCAATTTAGTGACAATCAAAGGAATAATAAAGAACGTATGCAGTAACTTTCCTATCGTTGAAGAAATAATATTCAGCGAATATATCAATGCTTCTAACTTGGAAAGCACCTATACGTATAAAGGATTAATTATAAGACATACAAAAATTGGGATAAATCAATTTCATAAAGCATGTGGATACATTTCTGATTCAAATTTTACGATTAATATTCAAACATACACAGAATCTTTACAGTATAATTCATGCTTAAATGGAAAAATAGTAATTGATTTAGACGGAAACATAAAAAATTGTCCAGCCATGAAGGAATTATATGGCAATATAAATGTTATCTCATTAACTGACATTTTAGTTAAAACTAATTTTAAGGAAAAATGGAATATAACTAAAGATAAAATTGCATCATGTAAAGATTGTGAATTTAGATATATTTGCACGGATTGCAGGGCTTTTCTTGAATCGCCTGAGGATATATTTAGCAAGCCATTAAAGTGTGGTTATGATCCGTACAAAGGTGAATGGAATGATTGGAGTGCAAATCCTTTGAAGCTTAATGCAATTAATATGTATGAACTTTAGAGAATTATTTATCCTTTGTTATTAGAGCACTGCATGTTGAGTTAATAAATATGAATACACTAATAATAAAAATGGAAATGATGAATATATTAAAATTATTAGTGTTGTTCGGAATTATTTCTTGTAAAAATAGTATTCATGAGTATAACACACAAATTGACAATTGTTATTATAAAAAAGTGACTCCCAAGGGATATGAAGTAACAATTTTAGATGAAAAATGCCTTGTGGGCTCAAGATTTCCAATTTTGTATGCTACAACTATTAATGGAGATACCATAAATGAGTCCTACTTTAAAAAAGTTACTGTTATTAATTTGTGGTTTGAAAATTGTGCCCCTTGTGTTGCTGAGATTCCTGGACTGAATGAATTAGAAAAGAAGTATACAGATGTCAATTTTCTTGCCTTATCTACAGATGATGAATCAAGTATGTTGGATTTTCTTAATCGCGTAGAATTTAATTTTGATCATATGAGTGATGGAAGCCAAATAATAGAAAAATATTTTGCGCAAACAGGATATCCAACTACTTATTTATTAAATGATAAAAGAATTATAATTGATTTGTTTAGTGGAGGTAGAACTGATTCTTTAGCTTCATCTGAAATATTTAACAGAATTTCATCTAAATTGGATTCAATAGGATATAAATAATTATTTAAATACTTCTAATGTTGCGTGTAAAGCATTGATAGCCTGACGGTTAGACTTTGCTGGTTAAAATCAAATGTATCATTAAAATCCTGAACGGATAACTCCGTCCAAACTATCCGGACCATTTTTCAATCATTTTTTTGACATCCTCATTAGAAATGACTTCCCCTTCAACAGATTGAGCCAACCCAGCCTCCATTTTTTCTATAAAGATTAGCTTTTCAATCAGTTCATCAATTGAAAATGTATCTGGGAGATCTAATATTGTCTTATTCAGTTGCGCTTTGGTAAGCATAGGATTTATTTTGGGTAAAGTTAATACGATTTGCAGGTCTAAAAACCGGGTTTCAGTACTTTTTACGATCGTAATCGCTAAAAGTTATTACTATTGGCGATTATAATCGGAAAAAGTCATGGTTTGCGTAAAATCCTAACCTCACTTTTTCGCAAACCTTCCCAAAATTTCATACACCTGTGCAGCTGCCTTGTCCCAGGAAAAATACTTGCTGCGTTCATGACCTAGGGTGATCAGTTCTTTCCTCAGTGATTCTTCTTCTGCAATGCTCTTCATATGGTGGGCTAGATGGCCAACATCATTTGGTTCAAAGAGAAGAGCAGCATTGCCCGCCACTTCAGGGAGAGACGAGACGTTGCTACAGATCACAGGCACACCACAAGCCATGGCTTCTACAAGTGGCAAACCAAATCCTTCGTACAGGCTTGGATAGATCATGGCTTCTGCACTCCCCACCAACGCAGTGGCCTCAGCAGTAGCGATATATCCGGGCAGATGGATATCGTCTTTCCATTTGCTATCAGCTATGGTTTTAAATACTTCTTCCGTGTGCCATGATGCACGACCTGCCAATACCAATTGATGATTGGAAGGATGTGATGATTTGAATTGTTCAAATGCCTTGACGAGCGTCAGTATATTTTTACGAGGATGAATGGCGCCGAGATAAACAAAGTATGGACGGCCATTGGTGTAACGGTCTCTTGTTATTTTCTTTTGTTCTTCACTGACTGGTTTGTATGCATCGGTGATGCCATTGTACACCACCGATATTTTATCAGCAGGGATATTATACCCGGCAATGATTTCACTTTTGGAAAATTCAGATACCGTAATGATGTGATCTGTATACGCGAGATATCGCGGCATCCATTTTTTGTAAAACGATCTGATGCGTGGTTGCAAGTGTTCCGGATAACGGAGATAAGCCACATCATGAACCATCGACACTTTAGGGATGCCCATCCCCAAAGGAATAAATCCATCGGGGCTAAAGAAAACATTTGCTGTTTGTTTGACGACATCCTTGCGCACCGGATGATCCAGCCAATAACGAATCAGGATTGGCAGCCTGGTGACAGGATGTAGGGTATGCGGAGTCACATTGGTGCTGTGCACAAATCGCTGATCATATTTACGGTCGAAATAATAATCAAACTGATCCTCAGGATGTGATCTCGCGATGCGGCCCATGACTTCGTCCGTGACGATCCCTACGCCTTCGAGGCGGTCAATGAGCATGTGTCTTGCATTTAATGCGATTCTCATCCAGTCATTTTGTGTGTGGGCACAAAATAAGCCAATTATTTTCGCGCAAAGCTGCAGCTAGTGCCCCCCTTGCTCCTTGCCCCTTGCCCCTTGCTTTTGAGCCTCTTCAGCCCCTTCAGCCGTTCAGCCATTCTGCCGTTCTGCCATTCCGCCCTATATTTGAACCATGGGTGAAGCAAGAAAAACAGACGTCCTGATCCTCGGTTCCGGTATAGCCGGACTGACGTGCGCGATCAAGATTGCCGAGGCAAGGCCTGATCTTAAGATCACCGTCCTCACTAAAGCTGTCGCTAATGAAAGCAACACACGATATGCCCAAGGTGGTGTGGCAGCGGTATGGAATGAAAAAATCGATACGGATGCAAAACACATAGCAGACACACTGGATGCAGGTGACGGTTTGTGTAATGAGGAAGTTGTCAGGATGGTGGTGGAAGAAGGTCCTCTCAGAGTCCGCGAGTTGATCGAGTGGGGCACACGCTTTGATAAGGAGAAAGGAGGAGAGTATGATCTGGGGCGCGAGGGTG
>JANNSS010000319.1:0-18909 GCA_031402955.1 Saprospiraceae bacterium | reverse complement strand
CCTTGATGAGCTGTGGATCTGTGATGTCAAATGGCGCAGTGTAGAGTTTGCTTTGATACTTGGACAGTACCCACTTGTTCATCTCGTATATATCACCAGGACTGTTATAGCTCTTCATGGAATCATCGTACAGCTCTTGCTGTGCAGTGGTAGGAAGCATGCAGACCTCCATCGCATCTTTGACAAGTAGGTGGCCATCGTAAAAGAACTGCTGGATGTCTGGGATGAGATCATTGAGCTTGAGGCGCTGCGCTACGAAGGTGGGGCTCTTCCCTACCCTGGCCGCGATCTCTTTGACATCCATGTGCTTGATCTGCATGAGGTGCCGGAACCCTACGGCCTCCTCCATCGGTGATACGTCTTGCCGCTGCAAATTCTCAGTGATCATGATTTCGAGGGCCTCGTCATCGGTGAGTTCACGGATGATGCATGGGATGTCAATCATGCCTAGGACCATCTTGCTGGCTCTGTATCTGCGCTCCCCAGCTACTATCTGGAAGTTAGTCTTCTGGCCGGCTGTATATCGTACAAGAATGGGTTGCTGTACTCCGATGGCTGCAATGGATTCAGATAACTCTTGAATGGATGCTGCGTCGAAATGTTTGCGTGGATTCATCGGGCTGGGGAGTATATCCCTGAGCTCTATGTAGGTGATCTCTAATTGATTTTCTGATTGTGACATACGTTTGGGTTATTAAAAAAGTGATTAGATAGGAAGTACTGACTCGATTTGGGCGAGTGTATATTTTTCAAATACTTGTTGTAGGTAATCTGATTTCAATTCGTCAGCAAGTGACTGGACAGGTAGTACATGATCGGTTTCTTCTTCACCAAAAAACTGATCATGTAGTGCCGTGATGAGGTTTAGTAGATTGTTGAGCTTGGAGTCGTCACGACCAACACTTGCGATCTTCCGTTGAATGCGTGTGTATAATTCTTCAGCAAGCTCATCGGTGCTGAATTCTTCCAGGTCAATGTCGACATCTACTGATACTGATGGCATTTTTAATAAATTTTTTGGTGATAAAAAATAGGCTGCCGCTCCATATCCAAGACCGCGGCAACCTGGGCTTAACAATAGTCAAATCAGCTATCCGACACTTTTGCCGGGAGCTTATCTTTCATGGCTGAAGAAGTCATCCATGGCACGATTGATACGCTGGATACGGGCAGCATCAATAGTGTATATGTGGTTGGTCTCTACTCGCTCAAATGTGATGATGCGATGACGGCGCAGGATGGCCAGATGCCTGGAGATAACAGACTGCTCCATGTCGATACCACTCATCAGGCTGACGATGGAGATGATGTCTGTCACATCCATAGGTCCATCGTGCAGTAATGCCTTCATGATGGATCTGCATATCGGCAGACGCAGATCACGGAGGAGTCTGTATGACTGGCCGATGCGTAGCTTGTCGATCTGTGTGAATGCTTCTGTGGCTATCATCACGCTAGTCTTTGTATGGTAATCGCACTGTACGGTGTGGCTTGTGGTATGATGCCTGGGCACGTGGCCTGGTCTGTGATTTTGCACTCTTACGCTTACGTGGTGATGGCTTGTCACGCAGTAGTGATCGTGGGTATACTTTCTCTACCAGGCGGAATGCTGCCATGCACCTGGCGTGTGGTGTGTTATGATAGAATAGTGGTGCAGTGCCGGCACAGATAGCGCGGATGTCTGATGACTTGAGATTGTCCACCAGGATAAGTGGTAGCACATGATCAAATGCAGCGATCAGTGGCTGTGCATACTCTGCGTATTGGTGATCTGTGATGAACTCAGGCAGATGATGTTCAAACCTGGGCAGTGTGCGGACGTAGTGACCGAAAAGATCAGATGTGCGGTCTGCAATATCGTAGTATTTGATAGCATGCCACCGGTGACTGGCGATGTCGTAGATGCGATCGTAAGCCTGGTAGATCAGCTTAAGGTGCTCGATGTCTGTAGGTGCGAGGTGTGAGGCGTTAGTGGTCATGATCATTTGTATTTGTATACACCAATGGACTCCATCACCTCTGCGTGTCGGATGGCTGCACGGACCGCTTTCTGAACAGATCCTTTAAACCGTTTTTTAGCATTGCGATAGTGATTGACACGCTGACGAATGCCATCTAGTGGAGTTCTCTTCACGCGTTTAACTTCGCCAGTCTTTTTATTTTTCATTACACTGATCACATCCTCGGTGGGGATAATTTGTGTCATCAATGGAATGCCTTTACATTCGCGGCGAAGGTGTTTTGCTTTTTTCTGATTCATAATTTATTTCGTTTAGAATTCTGGTGTGAGACTGGCATCAATTCTTGACTCCTCGATGACCAATTCATATTTGTTGATATCAAACTCGTGATCGCTGATGACAAAGAATTCCTGCTTTTTTCCGGCATTGCGGATGCGATCACCATTCCTGGGGAAATTGTATTGAAAGCCGGCATAGCGACAGAACTGATCTGCTTTTTCTTTGAATACTACCTTGACTGCATAGTTTTTCTGTGATTCATTGTTGCGTTTGAATGCTGATAGAAAGTGCTCGATCTCAAATCGCTTGTTGATGTATTCACTTCCTGTATAGAAGTATGACTCAAAGAAGTCGAGCCATGTCTCTGAGATCATGTCACGCAGCTTGCGCCGCTTGATGTCCTCCTCATTAGCGAATGTCTTGAGGCCATGGCGCATACGCTGCTGGATGGAGTACGCGATGAAGTTGTACCAATAGTTCCACTGCTTATCATCCCACTCATAGAAGAGGGAGTGCCCAAATACTTTAAATGGGTCACGATCTGTGCTGAAGTAATCGGAAAATGCAAGGTTGTATTGACGACGTAGATGACTACGATCTTCGCCGCGGATGGAGAAGTTGGTAGTGAATACCCAACGCTTGAGGCCTACCGGCTTCTTCCCTACCCCTTTATTCTCAGCAATGAGTCCGCTGGTGATGTATGAGAAAAATCCCTCAAAGTCCATGGTGCGACGACAGTCATCTACAAGGATCAGCCTGGTACGCTCGTCGACTCCATCATACAGGAAGCGATCGAGTGTCATATCCTTCTGCTTACCATTGATACGGTGGACCGGAAATAGATATTCGAACTGTCCGGCAAAGAGGCTTTTGCCCGTACCTCCCTCTGACTTGCCGCTCTTACTCTCCTGCGCATCCATGCAGATGACGGCCTTCATCTCTGCAGGATCCATGAAGTTGGATACTGTGTGGCCTGTGGCGATGATCTTATCCATCATGCATGTCATGAGTGTATGCATGCGGATCCAATCTTTCTCCTCCATCTCTTCACCTGTAGAGGGGAATGATGTCTCTGTATCTCTCTTGTCGCGCCAGTGTAGATCTGATGTCGCGCTGATATACTTGCACCAATCACTATCATCAACAGCAAATACGACCCGGAGAGGACACTGTGGGTGGAACCCTTCCTCTATGGTGATAAAGTCATCAATCTTGGTAGGGTTGAAATCTATCACGTCGCCTCTCCATACTGCACCAGGTAGTTCTACGTGCTTGTGTACAGTGATGTCTTTCTCTGTGATAAACCAGAATGTATCGCGAAAACATAGTACCTGGGATGCACGTGAAGGTGTCATGAATGGCGGTTGATAGAATGAAAGGTTGCGTAGCTTCTCGGGGCCGAAATAGGTGGCATTGCCCTGCATGAGCATGCGTAAGACTTTGAGCTCTTCTATCTGTGATGTGAAGTCATAGACGAACTCCTGAATGTCATCCTGGTAAACTTCATTGACAATGTTCTCATCAACGCGGATGACTCTGTGCTTGCCTCCGGTTAATCGCTGACGCCAGAATCCGCGGCGCTGTAGAAATATGATGATGTTGAGAAAGTCAAAGAAGAGTTTTGGACCAAACTTGGTATCTATCATCTGCCAGTACTGCTCATCACTGAGTAGCTTCTGACAGCTCTTGAACCAGCCCGTCTCTTCGTCCCATGTGTACCGGTGCTTCTTGTATCGAAACTCAGGCATGGCCTTGAGTTGCTCCTTGTGGTGTATCATGAATGCACGTGGAGAGTGAAGGTGCCACAGCTCATACATCTGTGCATCTGACATGGATGTCACATTGTGCAGTCTGACATGTGTGCCCTCTGATGTGTGGTGGTCTAGTGCTGCTGTAAAGTCCTTTGCTAATGGATGTGCCGGCGTGAGGTCAGTGGATAGTGATAGTAGTAAATCATCGGCGCCCTTGACTGATGTGTCTATGCCGTGACATATCCATGCCTGTATGTTGACATGTGATCGCTGCAGCTTGTAGAAGTACGCGCGGAACTTGATGGCCGCCAGTGCAAAATTGCGTGGACGCAGATCAGTGTCTTTGGTAATATCGGTGCCAAGAGAGTCGAGATCGCTGTCAAACCAGAATACTACATTGACGATGCTGCATCCGGTGATGAGGCGCTCGACGAGGCCTGGCATGTCGCCATCCTTAGCAAAATTGAAGATGCCGGCGATGCCTACTGCAGGAATACCCGCGAGACAAAGTGCGTCTGCTTTCTTTTCTCCCTCGACGAATACAAGTGTGTCGATGTGCTCCTTGACCTGGAATGCGTGGATGATGTATTCAGGCAGCCAGAGGTGGTTTTTGCTGCCAGGTGGAGACATGTATCTGATCTCTTTGCCGGCCTGATCGGTGTGCGTATTGGGAAATTTGTGGCGGATGCGGATGTATGGCTTGAGTACTTTCGAAAACTTGGGCTCATACATGATGGGCTGGCCGTCGAGATCGAAGTAATGGAGAAGCATGTCATGTCCGGCCACCGGTAGGTATCTGTGGTCGAATGATCCTGCACTGTAGCGGCTGATGACTATCTCCTTGCCATCGGTGGTGATGACGCACTCCTGTGCTTCCTCTGTGATGCCTGATGCCCGCAGCTGCTCATCTCTAAATGATGTATCCTGGACTGATCGCACCTCTGTGGTGGCTGGTGATGATAGGATCGGTGCAGCTGTGGATCGTGCTGCCGGGAGCTGATCGGAGATTGGTATATCAAAGTTGATCTGTGCTGCGAGCCACACGCAAGCCTCGACATATTTCATCCCACGGAATTCCATGAGGTAGGCAACTACATTGGTAGCGCTCTGGTCGCACTTGAAGCATTTTATTATTCCTTTGCCTGGTGCGTATGAAAACTTTTCGGATTGGCAGGATGGGCACTTGCCGTGGTATGATGATCCTCTCTTGGTCAGCTCCGGATGCCAGTGCTGTAGGATGTTGAGTAGATCCGCCTTGGCGATGAGCTGATCGGAAACTCCGGGAGGTATGAATTTGATATCGGACACAGGGGGGATATGGAAGTGAGGAAGGATGGATGAGTGTTACTCTATGGCGCAGTGGATTTTATTCAACCATTAATTGCTTGAACTTTTCAAACCCGTAGGCATTGGTTTTCTTGAGGATGGGGAGCAACTCTGATGCTGTCATTTTCTCCTTGCCTATGAGACCGTTTTGTTCCATCCAGTTTCTAACACCCATCTCACATGCCCCTGTGATCAAGCGATAGTGTGCCACGGTGATTTTGGTCTCAGGCTTAATGGGTTCCTTTCTTAATCTCTCGGAGACTATTTTAAACTGGAGATCTGCGATTGATTTTTTGACAGTGGCTCCGTGAGCGTAGAAGCCTTCTTTCTCGGCTAGAAAGCCTGGGTTTTTTGTGATGACGCTGTCTTTGATTTTGACCAGGATGTAGCCTGTGTATAGCTTGATGCCTTTGGTGGATTTTTGGGAGTCGACGACGAAGCAGGTGTTGTCAACGCCTTTGACGGTTAAATCATGTTTGCCTATGCGGACAGAAGTGAAAGCGTCCCCTCTGAAATTGTCATTGCCGATCTGCGTCACTCTAGGAAGCACAACCTTGGTGAGAGATTTCGGGCAGTAACCGTGATACTGGTCGAAACAATTGTCGGCCACACCGATAACGTCTTTGTTTGTAAATACTCCGGCAATGATGTCGGACTCATCAATGGAGATGAGGATTTTGTTTTCGATTTTCATACGATTCTGAGTTTGAGTTTTGCTTCATCTAAAATCATCGGACCTAATCCGGTCCACAACCACAATCTGCTCACATTGAAATGAGTGGCGAGTGCTGTATACTGAGCGCGAGTGGGAGATCCCCCATCGAGAAGTGATACTACTGTCGAGTCTGTGAGGCGTGCTATCTCGTCGTGTGTATGGCCGCGATTGACGAGCTCTTTGACAACTTCATGCGCGCGCTTTGCAATGAGAAATTCATCGCAAATGATGCGGAGGGTGGATTGCTTACTCATATGGAGGGGGTGGAATTGGTGTCAGAAATAATCCCGGCTACCTCGGGTGACGAATCAGGTGAGCCGGGATCTACGGGTGGTGATGCAACGACCAGGTCATCAAGGGTGCAATTGAAATAGTCTTTGAGTTTGATGAGGTCAGCGGTAGAAAGTGTTCCCTCCTCTCCCACCTGTGTGCGACGAATACGCCAAAGTGTGATCTGGCTGATATCCAGAAGGTCTTTTATTTCGTGGTAAATGGAGCGCTGTGTTTGTTTGTCCTGGTAGGACTTAAATGTGACCCAGTGATCTATCCTGTAGAGAGGGCAATATTTTTTTTGCACAATGGGGGGCATTGATGTATGTTTGTTGAAATATCCTATCGTGAGGCGATAGAATATTTCCGTTTATGTAAGATTGTTACAAATATAAACAATTTCTGCAATCTGAACTATTTCTCATGGAGAAAATGAATTTTTTTTCTAAAAATCTGCGCACCTGGTTGTTCGCCCACGAAAAAACCAACGCCCAACTGGGTGAAGCGCTTGGAATTACAGGAACTGCGGTGGGAAAATGGATCAATGAAAACAGGGTTCCTCCTCGTATGGCACTGAGGAGTGTCTGTTCTTACATCAATATTGATCCTGGAGAATTTGTAGAGAAGGATATGACGTATGAGATTATTAAGGCGTCGAACTACACAGATACTATCATGGTGGGGGAGCCAGCAGAAGGAAAATATATGGAAAATGCGACCATCAAAATGCTAACCAGGCATATTGAGGAGACTCAGGAGCAACTCAAATTAATCGAACAAGCCGGTGAAAGAGTGCTACAATCTGCAAAAAACAGGTAAGTAGTGGTCGTGCGGTCGTGCGTGGTCGTTGTTTTGGTCGCTTGTAGATACTGATACTATTGGAGTGTGATGGTCAACGACCACACGACCACACTCCTATATACTTTCTAATCAATGGAAAAGAAAAAATAAATAAATAAGAGAGGATGGTCGTACGCCGGTGGGTCAGAAGTGTGTCAGGATGGGCAGCCATGTATATATCCCGGATGGAAATTTGAAGTTTTACAAAATCATAAGTAATTGAAAGCGAAGGAGAAAAAAGAGGGAGAGGAGGGGAGATTTGCCCGATCTACCACCCCAAGTAATACAGAAGCCAATATATACGGGGATCGTGGGGCTTCCGATCAGCCAGATGGTGACACAATACTGGCCCGTATAATCCAATCACGGGTGGTGATGCAACCAATATGCATCATCATGATTGACTATCTACCCGCTCGGCTGGTCCGGGCAAAAGACCGCTGGTATATCTGTTTTTATCAGACAGATCCAGTAGACAGAATACGCCGTCGCCATCGCGACACATTCGATCTCAACAGGATCGATAGCATCTCTATGCGCATGGATGCCGCCAGGACATTAATCCGACAGATCAATGCAAAGCTGCCGTATGGATATCCATACGAGACAAGCATGTATACCAGGACAGTATCGATGCCGGTGAATGAAGCACTTGACTATGTACTCGAGATAAAGAGTGATCTGCGGCCAGCTACTATTCAATCATACAGGTCCAACTGTAAAAAATTCAAACAGTTCCTGGCTACGCGGAAACTTGATTCCATTCCAATTGGATCCGTCGATGAATCACTCGCCATTGCATACTCTGATCACATAGTCCGATCAGGCAAAGCTGCTGTGACACACAACAACCTTATTGATGAGATGAAAGGAATATTCAACCTACTATTGAAGAGGAAGATTATTTTCCACAATCCATGGTTGGTGATCAGCAAACGTCGTGAAGCTCCAAAGAGAAGGAAACCGGTACCGGCAGCTGACATCTACACCATTCTAAATTACCTGGAAGCAAACGACAAGACTACATATTTATCATGCTTGCTTGAGTTCTACTGCATGATCAGGCCCAATGAGCAGAGATATCTGCAGCGCCATCAAATTGATCTGGATGCATCAGTCATAAGTATCAATGGAGAGTATGCTAAAAATCACCAGGATCAGGTAGTCACAATACCGGATGAGTTTAAAGAGACATTAATTAATCTCGGCATTAACAGATTGGCTCCATCAGATTATCTGCTTGGATATGCTGATTCAATTGGTTCGCGCAAGCCTATTGGTAAAAACACTACCAGCGGCCGGTACACTGACCATATAAGTAATCTGTATGCATCCGGACAGATAAGTAGTAGAACAGGCAACACACTTTACTCCTGGAAGGATACTGGCGGAGATCACTTGAAGAAAAGTATTAAAGATGCTGTGCGTATGAAAAATCAGTTTCGCCACCACTCACTTGAAGAGACGCAGAAGTATTTATCACAGAGCACTACTGCAGATAAGAAGATCCGGAAGCGGCACAACCTGCCGGTTAAAGCATAACACCACCAATACCGTTTGCGGATGAAATCAATCCCCGTCGTTCAGTATTATACCTCGCATAGCAATCACTGTCAGCAATCAGCGTATAGGTTGCAATTTTCGAATGTATAAAATTCATTAGCACCTGATGCTGGTAATCTGAATCTGTGCGCAGCTTCAACACATATGCACCGACTGCCTCAGCACCTCGCGCGGCCATTGATAAATTATTATGTGATTCAATGCCATCTGCGTAACTGGACAATGACAAACCATATGCATCAACATTCAGCGAAAGAAGTGAAGCTGCAGAGGCCATTGCTTTTGGTGCAACATATCTGCGTATTTGCTCAATCAATGCTTTCTCATCATCAGTGGCATCACCATCCTTAATGGCTTCCATCAATGCATTGAATTGATCTATACAGATGATTTTATCCACCTCCTCCTCAACACGGGTGATATCCTGGCTGATCTGCGCAAACAATCTCCTGGATCCGTTGATCTTGACGTATTTGTCAAACTGATCCGCTGATTGGAAAAACACAGTACGTGTATCGGTGTAAGCAGTGGAGGTCTTCCATGTCTCAAAGAATGCAATGGAATCATGAACATACTTCTCCAACAACTGGATCACGCGATCAAGAAACCTATCTGCCTTTCTAGTAAGGTCGTACTTGAATTCTTTGTACCTCCATTGTGCCACTGGCATAGTTGGCGTGCTACTACTACCCTTTTCAACCAGGCCCATCTCACTTGCAGAAACCTGAAGCTCTGGAGCAGCATACATCATAGTGAAGTATGCAACAACATCCTGGCATGCTTGCAGAAATTCAGCTTGATCAGTTGTCAGTTCATCCGTACCATGGTAAGCCGTTGCAATTGCATCATACATTTCCACTCCAATGTTCTTAATAAGAAAGTCGGTGGTGGCTCTCCGGATGGATGGCAAGATAGTTTTCCAGGCTAAGTTGTCATTGATGGCGCTGTAGTGCTCCTTGAAGTTGGAATTGGCAATAGTGGCCCCGTTTCCTCCGGTGTTTGATAGTTTGAACAGTATTTCCATGAATTGAAAGTATAACCTGTAAATGCCCACCGTTTAGGACATTGCGCGGATTCCTTCCTTGCCATTTTGGCAGATTAGGTCTAAGTATTTTTGCGCGCCTTCACTCTTTTTTGATCAAAGAAGCCCATTTTTTGAGGTTATCTGCTATGGCGATCCACACCGCGCCATATCCGCTTTATAGGCTTCGCCAAAGAATACAACAAAGCATAAGTTCGATCGATCGAAAAATCAAAAGGCCAGATCGCTATCGCTCTCTGACCAGGGAAAGAAAATATATAAGGTGTGTCGCTACGCGCCACTATGCTTTTAAAGGCCGCTAGCGCGGCGGTATCGTATTACCATCAGAACCATGCCCCCATGCCTCCACCTACATTCGATTTGTAGTGCTTCTGCATAAAGAAGTAGTCAAGGGCATCGGTAAAGTGCGTGGCTTTCTCCTGGTCAAATGTCCTGTCCTTCTCATTCTTCTTGTCCTTCTTCAGGTCGTATGTCTTCTCAGCGAATTGGATTGCAAGTATCGGAGCTTTGCAGGTCTCACTGTTGCATCTGAGACGAGGTAGTGCCTTTGTCTCCGCTAATATGTCATTAATAAAAGTGTATCGGAGATCATGTGTGTGGGCCTGGTTGTTTTGTACACGGATTTCAACCGTCCACTTATGTGCACGAAACCTGGTCTCTACATCCTCATACAATGTTTTAGGATAGGCTGTCTGTTGATGGCCACGTGGCTCACCCCATATACGCACACACCGGTATTTATGATTGGAGTACTTATCAATGATCTGGTCCACAACATCAATAGCGGATCCTCCCTTAGTAACATAGAACGAATCAATCATTTGCTCTATAACTCGTGAGCTATCCATCTTCGAATGCTTCTGCTGGAATAACAATGCACCGGTGAACCATCCACCAAAGTCCCACGAGATATCAATAAGTTGATCCGGATTGTGGTCAGTGTATCGGTCTACCAGGATACCACGGCCACCAGGATCATCTACATAGGTGATGGCGGGTGTGTATACGTGCTTCTCATCAGAAAATTTGTGGTAAAACTGGCCCTCAGCTTTCTTTTTGCGATTGTTCATTATCTCAATCTCAAAAATTTCAGGGCTTAGGAATTTGCGCTGATCTTCAATCCATGACCTACCTAATGCTCTGAGGTTACATACAGCTGTTGCTTCGTGATAAAAGAAATCTTTGTCTTCTTTGGCTTTTAATTCGAAGTCCAATACCCACTGTCCTGATGATAGCCATGGCATACTTGTGTAGCCAGAAAACCGCAAATGATACGGATTTTTTTCGCCGTAAATATCAGTATTGCCCCTTATCGTTGGCATCATGTTCAGCATCAAGTGCTCCTTATTAATCAATGCAATCTCGTCTGCATCGCCACCATCAAATGATCCACCTCGATTGGGTGAAGGCCTATCCATGGACATCATTTCAATGGTGTAACCATTCCAAAAAGTAATTATGTGCTCATATTCACGGGGAGGTGCATATGGTTTTAGAAAATGTGGTGGTGGCTTTCTTCCAACAACATAATGGCCTCGTTTGGTCTTGAAATCATACTCCTCCAAACCTAGTGAGGTCCAAAGTTTAATCATCGGTGCCAGGCAGTTATTTAGTATCTGCTTATACGTCGATGATATTAAAAAAACTTTTCCCCGAGGTAGATTCAACAATCTATTGTAGTGCTTAAGGCCAATACCTGCAGACTTACCTGTGCCACGACCCCAGACGTAAAATTGATACTTGATTTTGCATTCGTACAAAACCATCTGAGCATCATTGATATTCAGTAGTGTTTCATTCTTCTTCATCGATGGGGCTTGATTCAATATGCGCTGCTTCTGCGTCCGCATACTTATTTGTGATGATCACGTTTGGTAACGGTGGTACCACCGGTGCGCTACTCTCATTATCCTTGACAGCGAGGCTCTCGAGTTTCATCAGCTGCAGGAGGGTTAGTCTTTCTTCTTTTGTATTTCCTGATACACGATTGCGCCGCACCAGGTCCTGCAGCTGTAATCGAAGCACACCACGATCAAAATCGATCTGGCGGAATTGCAATTTCCCAAACAGCTCCTTTGTCTCATATATCAACTCCATTGCCTCAGAAGTGGTAAGCTCTTTATCCATCACCACTACCCGGATAGATGCGATCGCTTCAATATCCGAAGGCGCTGCCATCAGGATGTTGTACGCGAGCTTCATGCGTTCGAGCTGTCGTGCATCGGCTTCAGTCACCTGGAAATACTTTGGCCACAGCAGGTGATTGTACAATCGCTCCCGGCGTGGTAATCGAAGATTCTCCTTAGCACTGATCTCCGGCCGCTCAGGCAGAGAGCTCACCGCTTTGCTCGACGAGGTGGGTAAGTTTTCGTTCATAGTCTTTTATTTTGGCTGGATCAGTTTCTGATCGCAGCAGTCCTTTGTATCGGGAGATGGATGTGCGCACTGAATGCAGCTTCATACGCTTTCGCTCACCGCTGGGTGGAAGTACTAGTCTATCCGGAGTCTTCGGTAGCTTGCCGGTATCCGCGTAGTGGTCCAGCTTCCGGCGATTGTCGATGATCTCGGTCTGCAGGGATCCGATGGCGTGTGATACATCTGCACGCTCTTTTTTGGTGGTGCACTGATGGAATTTATTGGACAGCACAGCACGACGACTATAAAGTGTACTTTTTTGCTTGTTGAGCATGGCCAGTGTGTACTCTTCCTGGGTTTGTGTGATCGGATCCTCCAATGCGATCCGGATGTACTCCACTGCGATGTGTGTACCAGCAAGGCTCTCGATCACCGGCAACATGTCATGACCTGGATTGATCTGCTTCAGTTTCTTGAGCAGCTTGGTATAATCATCCTGGATCATGCTGCATCAGGGACGGTAGCTACATTTTCAACCTTACCGGTCGGAGAATCATCTAGTGTCGTCAGCTCTGTATCCCCAAATCCAAAATAGATGTCCGGATCCCATTTGTTGATTTTCTTGGCCAGCTCCAGTGACTTGAGGATGATCTTGCGAGGTGTGTTAGTCTTGACAGCGAGATACACATTGAATGCATTGCGCATCTCACTTCCGGAACTCAATTTTCCTTGACTCTCGATATTGGCCAGTGTGGGATGTATGCCCTGTGCAGAAATGTTGGCGGTGTTTGATTTCTCAAACAGCTCCAACAGTGCCTTGTCCTTGATATCTACATTGATAGGCTCGATGCTGATACCAGGATACTCCTTGCCCAGCTGGTCATTAATATCAAACTGCGTGAAGAGTGCACGACCTGCATTCTGCTTGCCTGCCAATAGTGTATTCACATTGTCCATAAACTCCTGGCGCTTCAACTGCTCATCATCACGCGCTTTGACAGCTGCTGCTGGATTATCATCACCCGTAGGTGCATTGTAGAAATAATTTTTAGGGATCCGGATGTGATACCTGATAGTATATCCATTAAGAATGTTAGCCTGGTGAAATACCGGTATACTGTTGGCCAGTTCAATCCAGTTAAGTGCACCCCACCATGTAGGTGAGTTGTAGTATCCATCATTGAGCATGCGATCACCGGTATGGAGGATAAATTGATTCTGCACCTTCTCTGGATTGTACAGTGGGATCTTAACTACTTCACGATCAAACACCGTCACACCATCCTTGGCGTATTCGCCTGTAGCCCATGCTCCGGATATATACGCATGCTCAACTCGTCCGCGACTGTTCTGCTCAGCCAGGCGAGTATACTTGCACTCCTTAATGGCCATGGAGTGAATGCCTCCACCTTTGTTGCGAATGAACTCAGTAAATATATTAGAGTGGAAGAGCAGCTCCCGTGTAGCATCCATGTGAAAGCAATCGATGTCGATCATATCAAAGAAATCCTGCGCCTCCATCGGGATCTTCACCTCAGTAGTATTGCGCATACCCCCATCGGACTTGAAGTCAACCTTATAAGCATATAAGCCGGTGCCAAGTAATATGTCACGCTTCGTCTGGATGAGTGCCCCGGTAATGTTGTTATCACCGATCACCTGCTCACGAAACTGCGGAAGATCATTCTTTCTGCCCCACATCCGGATTGGCTCACCCTTGGACTGTCCCTTGTAAGAAATCTTCTGAATACATCCCTGCGACACATCGCGTGCATCAGAAAATGTCACTGCGATCGCGGTGTCCAGCACTGTGATCACGCCAAAGGTTTGTGATAATCGTTCTACTGCCATTAGTGGTATACTTTGAATTCGTTAAATCCGATGATGTGCGAGATGAGGATGGTCTTGTAGTGGCCATCTTCGAGGTCAGTGATGGGGATCGTGTCACGCTCCTTATGCAGTATCTCCGCGCGACCGGCTGCGCCAATAGTAGGGGTGGCGGGTGCGCCAGCTGGTGCACCTTTGATGCACTGGGCTAGTACGCGGATATCTCCCTTAGAGCGGCCAGTAGATACCACGATCTCCAGCCTGAACGGACGGGTGGTCGAAGTGGCTGACCTGATGCTGGCTAATGCCTCCTGGATAGATATGCGAGGAGCGGATGTGTCCATGTGTTGATCAAAGGTGGAGAGCCTTTGACCCGGTGAGTTAGGACATTACAAATACCTCTCAGAAGAGTGTTGTATGTCTATGCTCCGCTGGAAGGGGAAATATGGGGATTTTAAGTGGTCGTTTGGTCGTGCCTCAAAGTGATACTTTAGTTAAGTATCCGTAAAAGACTGATAATAAATAATCTACTTACATCACTTTTTGACGATAGTCACGACCACGCAGGGCATCCTCACGACCAAAAAGGCACTTTCACGACCACGTACCTATCAGATTTGGACAAAAATGAGTGATATAACAGTCAAAAATCAGATAAACGGGTGGTAGACTGTGTCAGCGGTTAGTTGTAATCCTTAATTATTTGGAGGAATTCGGGCTCTCTAATGATCCTGATATTGACCCCTGAATCTGTCAACTCTTTAATTGAGATCAATTTTTTAATGCCTGGCGCCTCTCCTATTACAACGATATTTGTAAGCTTACTGATGGATGTGTTGATATCGGCCCCAAGTTTTCTGATAACTTCAGCAGCCTCTGGTCGGCCAATTGCCTTCATATCCCCAGTGAATACCACTTTTTTGTTAAAAAATGGATTCGATGCATCGGCTAAGGACAGGTCAGGTTTTAATAATTCCCGGTTGATTTTCTTGCCGGTAAATGCTGCTTCAAATTTCACTTTCTCGACTTTGTCTCTGGATGCCTTGATGGCAAGCCTAGCGGTAATCTCGTCAAAATCATAAATCAAATCAGATTCTAATAGTCGAGGAAAACCATTGATACCAATATGCGCAGACACAAGTGCATCTGATAGTGCGTGGTGGTGTGTGTGCTCGATTTTTAGGAAAGATGCAACATCGTTGAGTCGGAAGTTGGCAAGATCTGGAAATACATTACACGATATCTTTAATGTACACATTGTTGAGAAACGAGGTGCTTTCAGGCCACTTCTTTTAATTGCTTGAATCATCCCAGGTATATCCGCAGATACCTGATGTGCTAGGATTATTCTGCCATCAATAAATTTCCTGATATCTTCAAAAACTGCCCCAAAATCAGGTGATTCGCTAACGTGCTCCAGTGACAATCCATGCAAGCCTGTATGTATGGAATGAAATTTTGTGTCGTAAGGCTTAATCAAAGAGTAGATTTTTTCTACGATTACTCCATTCTCAACAACTACTACACCCACTGAACAGAAGTTGTCCTTCAGATGATTAGCTGTTTCAAAATCAATCGCAGTGAAGGATAGGTTTTTAATCGAAGCCTTAAGATGATCGATGTCGAGGATTCTTGGCATGGAGTTAATTTTTTCATAAAAAATCAACTTCTATGCCACATTCCAGAAATATTTCTACTTTTGAAACGTGTAATCGTTTTTAGTGATGGTGTTTCATTCAAATTATTCAAAGATCCGGGTAGGCAAGGGGTGTGAGTCCCTAACTTCTCTAACGCCATGCGCTAGACGGTTACGCAGTGACCTATCCATATTTTTTTATCTTCTAAATCAAGTACAATGCGTAACCGTACAAGTGATTCAACCCAGCCCCTTCCCCCTTCATTCCTAAAAATGGAAGAGCAGATCCTCGATGAGGTCCGCTCCCTGTTCAGATCAGCCCGATGCTCTGACTACATCAAGAATATCAACACCGTCCTGGCATATGGTGTCAGCGCCATCGCTAAGGAAGCCGGCCCTGAGACAGCACACAATGCAGCATACTACACGACCGAGATACTGACATTTATCGTCCGCCTGCAGGAGATCACCACCGAGGCGAGAGAGAATATGTACCAGGGCGGGATGACAGCTACCGAGATATACAAGATTACCTGATGCACATCGCTGCATAGCACCGCATCAGTCCACACCAGTGGAGACAGTGTTGGTGATGCGACAGCCCGGGTAGGTGTCACACTGCCCGGGTATTTTTATTTTTTGCGACGATATGGCCAAGTATGCATGATATTATTCCAGTCACCCATCAGGTTAGTCCTGTCTGATCTACACATGATATCATTCATCCTGTCATCGTATGGATTGTAAAAATTGAAGATGCTCAGGAATCCATCGCCCACTGCAGATAGCCTTTCATGGATGAATTTTATAATCCTTTTCATACCTAAATACAAATCTACGCATTCGCCTGATCCCGGATATAATTGAGGTCCTGACCCGCTTTCTCTATATCCGTATACACCACTATCGCCTTGACCTGGCGAGGCCATGCAGCTGTGATCTGAACAAGTCGCTCCATCAACTCTAACATTCTGGCGTCTGTCACTGTCGATGTGCCAGAAGTAACTGTCTGAACGTAAGATGCTGGCCGTGTATTAACATTGGTAAATCCACCCTCCGCAAATCCACCCTTCGACCTACGCACATTCTCCAGGTAGGAGATCACAGGCTGATGGCGTGGATCCTGTGTGATGTGCTCAGGTACCACATATTCATTGGTATGTACTACCCCTGCTACATTCTTACCGGATTTGTCACGGTAGATGCCCTTGGATCCAGTCGGTCCGCCATAGAAAAATGACTGCCCATCGATCACCGCCAGCTGCAGTGCTGTGGCGATACCGGCAGCGATCGCCGCGAATGCATTGGGAAGCGCCTCTACTACTGCGAGAGCACCTTGTATGATGGCTTCCTTCCTGGCCAGCTTCTTACGGTCCTGCGCTGCTTTCTTCTCTGCCTTCTCACGTGCTGCACGGGCCTGTGCGTCGATCTTGGCTAGCTCGACTGCATCATCACCGGCAGCACGGCGCTTGGCATCTGCAAGAGTCTCAATTGAGTTGAGTTCAGATTGGAGTTGCTGATCTATACGACTACGCTCCAGGTCCAGAAGTGTGGCCGCAGTATTGCTGGCGACACTGATAGCAGCATCAGCTGCTTCCTGGAGTTTGTCGCGTTTCTTGGCTTTATCTGCAGGAGTGCTAGAACTTCCACCAGTATTTTCATTGCCGGTAACTCCAAACTGCAAACTTGTAGATGCAAGCTGCCTATCTATCTCCGCGATCGCATTCTTGGTCTTGACACCATCTACACTATCCGGATCAAAGGTCTTGAGTCGTGCCTCGAGTATCTTCTTGTCATATTCCAGGTTGATACGCTGGCGATACTTCTGCAGGTCCTCCTCATCGAGCTTGAGCTGATCGATACCTGCGATGGTGAGCTCACGCTGCAGCTCTATATTCTGCTCAGTGATGGCGAGCTGATCCGCCTGCTTCTTGCGCTCGATCTCCACCTGGCGATCTGTGATCTCATTGTACAGTGCGACATACTCAGCATCTGCTTCCTTCAGTCCTGCGAGCTTGACAGCGGCGACACGCTGCTGTCCCTCTAGCTCTGCTATCTCCAATTTACGGGTGAGCTCTTCCTTGTCTTCTATCTCTTCCCGGATGGCCAGCTTGATGAGCTCTGACTCACGATTGATCTGCTCCTCACGCTGACTGAAGGTGAGCTCCAGTGCATCCTTGCGCAGCTCTGCCTCTTTATCGAGTACCTCCTGAAGTAGTTTCAGATTGTCAGCACTGCCATCTTTGTATAGCCGGGCCTGGGCAGTGGCGATCTTGATATCTGTCTCCAGGTTGATACGCTCACGCTCTGCAGAATACACCTCTTCATTGTCACGTAGAAATTCAATGGATTTTATCTTAAGAAACCTCTCTTTGTTGTACAAATCTTCGAGACGTTTGAGGGCAGCTTTTAGCTTGGCGTCTGCATCGGTTGGATCATCTTCAGTGACATTCTTAGTTGTAACGCCTAACAGCTTTTCTACATCAACACCTGCCTGCAGCGCTCTTGCAAGTTCTTTTTCATATGCGAGACTAGCTTCTTCTAATTCCTTCTGGCCTTTATCAAATGCAGATAGTGCATTACTAAATTTCTGTTCCAGTTCCAACACCACAGGATCCTGACCAGCTTTTGTAAATGGTCGTACAAAGAATTTAGATCTCGTGTCCTTCTCAGTTGTTTTGACGGTAGGGTTGAGTGCTTCCTTCGCATCTGTGACGCCCGTGCTTAAGTCAGATAGCTTGTTAATTGCTTCCTGCCTTTTACGCTCTGCATCCAGGACTCGCTCTGTTGCTACTTGTAAGGTGATGCGTTTCGCAAATAATTTATTCCCCTCCTCTTGTATCTTATTTAGTTCAGCCTGCGTCGTTTTTTCAGTAATGAGGTGAGATAGGTACTCCGGGTATTGTGCATTTATTTGCTTGATCAGCTTACTCTGCACCTCCCTAGGTAGATTGCCTTTTTTGATGGCTTCGATTAGCGAGTTGAACTGTGTGCGATTAGCAATCAATGCATCACTTTCACGCTTGACTGGTGATAGAAAATTGGCTACAGCATTTGTCACCGCCTTATATGCAGGCAGTAAGCCTGATAGAAGATTTTCCTTGAGTTGGTCATAGTATTGTGATATCCTGCTCACCGCTCTCCCTGCATCTTCACTACTTGCTGCAAACTCTGCCTGTGCATCACGACTACGCTCCTGGATAAGTGCAAGAGTGGCCTGTGCCTTGGCTTGCTTCAGTGCAGATCCGGTGAGCTTATCCTGACCTTCAGTCATCAGCCTGGCTTTGATGTCAACCTCTGAAATGGCTATGCCAAATTGTTTAAGGCCTTTTGTCTGGCCCAGC
>JANNSS010000318.1:0-2933 GCA_031402955.1 Saprospiraceae bacterium | reverse complement strand
TTTGGGATAGCGCATTACCAGGGGAATTCGCATGGATTCGTTGTATGCAAGACGCTTGTCGCCCTTGCCATGTTCTCCGTGAAAGAATCCATTGTCGCCCGCAAACACGATGATTGTATTATCCAGTATTCCCTTTTGGCGAAGTAAATCATATATTTCTCCCAGTCCATCATCAACAGCCGAAAGACACTTCAGATAATTTTTTTGCTCCCCTTTTCCTGTTTTTGCCGGCCAGGGTCCAAATTGACGGCTCGCTACGGGAACAATTTTGTTAAGGTCACGATCCCTCAATCTAAAACGTTGTTCTGCATTAGGCTCAATCCTTTGCCAGGCTGGTTTGTTTTCCATGTTGTCGCGCCATCCGGCAGGTTCGGGTACCAGGTCGTTGCTATACAAATCCTTATCACGTTCTGCAGGAGTAAACGGTTGATGTACTGCTTTATGCGACAAATAGAGACAGAAGGGTTTATCCGAATTTTCTTCCACAAAATCGAGGGCATATTTATTTAGTTCGTCTGTAATATAACCCTCATTCCTGATGACTTTGCCATTGATATTTAACTCATTGCCATTGTAATTTCCTTGTCCGGAAAAGCTACACCAGTAGTCAAAGCCTTTACGGGGCTCCTTACTTTCGGCCATATGCCATTTCCCGATAAAGGCGGTTTTATAGCCTTCACCCTGAAGTATCTGTGCAAATGAGGGTGTTTTATCGGGATTGAATTCACGGCCTTCCTGGTTGGTTGATACACCATTTGTATGCGGAAACATTCCAGTTAAAAATGTTGCACGTGAAGGCGCACATAAAGAGTGGGTGCAAAAGGCATTCTGAAAATAAATACCTTCTTCCCGAAGTTGATCAATGTTAGGAGTTTTCAGGAACGGATATTTGCCCGTAAAACCCATGGCATCCCACCTCAAATCATCAACCAGAACAAAAATGATGTTTGGCCTGTCAGATTTCGGCTGAGCTGAGGAAATGGTCGACAGCATAACTGTAATACCTGAAAGTAATGCGTAGAATATAGTCGGCCTGAACTTTGTCATCTGTTTGTTTTTTACTGGTCAATACTTGCACCGATTTATCGGGATGGAATACGATGAGAGAATAATCATTTCTTTAGTAAGCAGATTTTATGTTCGAAGTTATTTCATATTATCAGCTTGTTTATTGCTGTAGCTTGAAATTTCGTTTGCTGATTCACTAAGCATGTCAGGTGAACGGAACGGTTCGCTGGTATTTGTAATTTTTTTCATTTGCCTATTTTTTTATAGTTAAGAAAACAACTCTGGTTAATTCATATAATTAATTCATCTGATTTCAATTTTTAGTTTGTGGCTTTTCAAATTTTTTTCTAAAATTTTCATCACGTTGTAAGTCATCAAAGGGTGATTGAAGAGCTTTTGCATTACCCTCATCACCAATACTCATTGCAACAATGCGAACAAACCTGGAATCCGGAAGAGAAATACTTGTTGCGCCAGCTGGTATTTCAAGCCTGTATGAAAACAGGTAGCTGTATTCATAAAGTGCATCACCGGCAGGCCTGTGATGGTGCGAAGCTGCCCATGCAATACGTTGATTGCGGATAAATGCAGGACGAATTGTTTTCAGATCATTTCGCAGTGAATAAGATAATTCTGCAACATATCCTTCGAATTCCCGGTTATCCCATAAGCCCATATAACCTGTCCAGCCGCCAATGGTTAATGGAAATTTTTTTTCACCAGCCTTAAAGGTAACATCAGTATCTACGTCTGCAGCAGCTAAAATATGTAACACTTTTGTGCCTTCAGGAATAGCAATGCTTTGTCCAACACATGCCACTGCATTATAGTTTCCTTCTTTGCATGAACCAATATTAAATAAGATATTGCCCAATTGAACTTTATCACTTATCATCTCTGCCGGATAAGTTCCACCCTTACCATCCAGGCTACCACGATGACCTTCATTTCTCGGTTTTCGGTCTTCGTACCCATCTTCACGGGTGTTGTTATAACTAAATATATCAGTGTCGTATTTTAGTTCTAAGGGTTGAGTTACTGCAGGCGTCTTTTTTTCTATTGATGTCCTTAATAAAACTGTTTTTAGTTCGTAGGGTGTAAAATCTAGATTAAACCCATTGTTTTTTAAAACAAGTTTTATGTTTAGGGGACGTTCAATTCCATCAATTTCTTCGGCTGCTTCTATTGGAATTGCTGTTGATAGTTTTACGGCTTTACATGGTTGCCCGTTTAATTCCTGTAAACGCACAACAACACCTGAGCCATCTTCAGCCATTTTAACAGCCTGGATGTTTACCTGATCAGTATTGATATTTAACAGAGAGAATGAACTTTCCTTCCCTTTATGCTTTGGCACCACAAAAGCAGCCGGACGCTGCTCAAAACGCATGGCTTCCCAATGGGTTTTACCTGTACGCCAATCGCCTTTATGACCTGTAACGGCATAAGAAAACTCATGACGACCCCAATCCTGCCACCTCTGTTCAGTCATAGTGCCATCGTCCAGCACTTCCTGTTCACTATCCTTGGTATCAGGCCCATGAATTAAGGTAAGTCTTATGGTATTGTCGTCAACTTTGTCACTCCCGTATTTTGCACCCGTAAGCAGTGAAACTCCATATGCACCTGATTTGTCAGTTAAGTCGATCCAGGCATGATGAGGCACCTCATATTGCGTCTCGTTTCGGTTTCCTCGTTTGATGGTTCCCAAATCGAGGTTATAGGTTGCTTCAGGTGCTTCTGCAGTAAAGTGGAATGCAGCCTTCAACAGCGTCCCGCGACTTTTCCAATCTATCAGGTTTGCTGTTTCCACACGGCTTCCATCGGCTCCTGCCGAAAGTCGTATTCGTTGGGTAATTTTCGATCCCTCGTTTTCACGAACCACTTCAACAGCAATCCGGACAGGCCCATCTTCAACAACTTTA
>JANNSS010000317.1:0-11485 GCA_031402955.1 Saprospiraceae bacterium | reverse complement strand
CACATAACATATGCAACGATGTCTCCCTCCACTGCCAGCACTCCGCGCGATACAGATTAAAAAGGCAAGGATTTCTCCGTGTACTCTGTGCCCTCCGTGCGAAACATTTTAAAAAGGCAAGGATTTCTCCGTGTACCCTGTGCCCTCCGTGCGAAACATTTTAAAAAGGCAAGGATTTCTCCGTGTACTCCGTGCCCTCCGTGCGAAACATTTTAAAGAACTAGAAATCTGTCCCCATTGAAAAATGGAGGATGGGTTTTGTATCGGTGGAGGTCTCCCAATTCCAGCCATAATCCAGTTTAAGGTAGTAACCAAAGACGAGGGTACGTGCCCCAAATCCATAACCAACGATCAGTGGATTGCGGTAATAGTTGACGATAACTTCTACGGTCGGCGGATTGGTCAGCACGACCGTGTTTAGTGGATTGCCAGAGCCAAAAGGATCAGATCCTGCCCATGCAGTGCCGGCATCGACGAATCCAACAAGTTGTATGTTACGTATAAACGAAGAGCGTATTTTCTGCCTTGATACATATTGGAAAATAGGCACTCTCAATTCCAGATTGGTGAGGACGACACTACTTCCGTTTCTGGCGTTGTATTCAAAACCACGCATGCTGGTCGCCAGGGAGGTGTACGCAAAGTTGATATTGTTTGGCACACTGACATTCTCATCATAGGAAGGGAACAACCAGTTTTCAACACCCCCGAGATAATACAGGATGCGTTCTGATCCTAATGAAGTAGCCCCTGTCAGTCGGGCAGCAAAAATGCTCCGGCCATCAATAGAGGCATAATGCCGAGCATCAAATCCCAGCACGGTCATAAACCCTTCATTGAACTGGAATTTTTTATCGGCCTCAAACAAATTGAGATCAAAACGTTTCACGGTTTCAACCCAGGCTTTTGCACGTGTACCGGTCCTGCTGTTGATGTCCAATGCTCTCGTGTTGTCATAGACCCATTCGACCTTGAGACCTATACGTTGTGCATCATCTGTTGGTGTATCCAGTGTTGGTTTGTCGGCGGCAAGGGTGATGTTTCGGTCATTGCGCAAAGTGAGTGTGCCACGGACACTGTTATAGTTGTCAAACGGATAACTCCATTTGGTCAGTCCCAGGAAACTCACATATTGGTTCTGATGTAAAGGGTCTTGTGATGTCTGGTCGGTCTCTGTAACAGATTTCCTGTAGATGGCAAATTGTTTATCAATCCGGTGTTTACGGTTGTCAAAGACTAAAAAATATTCAGAGCCATTGAATGAGGTCGGATAGCGAACTCCACCTGTCACGATATAATCTTCCAGCAGGTCCTTGATGCTTGCTTTAAATAAGATACCAAGCGGGGAGGGTTCAAACTCACGTTTTTGTCCGGCATAACTGTCGAGGCCACCAAACAGCAGATCGTTGTCGAGCGTGACATTGAAATAATCAAGTTTGAATTTCAATCTGGCGGCGATGACTCTTGACCTGATGAAGGGTGTAAGATTTTCTGGTTTGTAATCCAGTTTTCCGGAGATGGATGGTTGAAGGATTTTGGAAATATCCATAACAGGAGCAGCGTCCTCAACCGGTGTTTCGACAATGACAGGGAGGGGTTTTACAGGTTGAATAACCGGAAATGGGGTTTGAAATAAATACCGGGGATCTACTTCTTCCTTCTTTATATTTTCATTCGGAGTGACTACAGGGGTTTTATCCAATACACCGGCGGAAGGAGCAGGGCGTATCGTGATCGTTTTAGATGAATCAAGCTGACTGGTGTGGATGTAGGGCATGTCCCATTTCTGCAGCCAATCAATGACCACCGGACTGGCCGGAACAAATTCATGCAACCGGATGTCTCTGTCATACTTTGTATGGAGCATGGCTAGTGGAGGATCTTCCATCAGTTGCTTGACGACGATCCGTTGCCATTGACCTGCATAATCAGCCAGACAGATCAGTTCATCTGCACTGGATATTCTTGCTTGACGTTCGCTGGCATCGTCACTGAAGGTGATCCTTCTCAAGGTGCTTTTCGGAGGCGAAAAATCCAATAAGAAAAGATCAAACTGGCCGATAGGCAATATGGAGTCAAGTTCCATTCTACGCAGGTTCTCGTCAGCCCTGTTGGATGAAAACAAGACAAACTTTTTTTGATCAAGCTCGATGACAGATGCATCAAGGTCATCATAGAAGTCGTCCGTGATCCTGGTGCTCTGACGAGTGATCGGAGTGTACATATACAGATCGGACATCCCATCTGTAGAAGCTGAAAACATCAGCGTATCCGCAGACCAGTAATCCATATCATACACCCGCTGATATTCGGGACTAAGTTTGTCGGTAATGGTTTGTTCGTTTTCAAAATCAATCTTCATCAGCGAGATGACATCTTTTCGCTCATACAGAAAGCTCAGTTCACTGCCATCCGGTTGCCAGGCGATGATTGGATAATTGAGATCTGTCTCCACTTCATAATTACGGATGCCATACCTGTACAGTACTTTTTTATCACCGGTCTCCATATCATACAGTAACAACCTGACCCGTCCATGATCATGCAAGGTATAGGCAAGTTGTTTTCCATCCGGGCTCAATCGCATCCGGCCTAATGTCTGAGGTTTTTTTTGTCGGGTGAGATTCAGGTCTGCTGTAAATGTATTGAGCGGCTCTTCATAGGCCTCAAATCGCTTTTCATAATACTCCTTCCATCTGACGGCCAGTTCTTTGGAATCAAATCCAAGTACATAGATCAGGCCGCTTTCCAGGCTGCGTTGAATACGGGTGAGGTATAAAATATTTGAAATCGTAGCGCGGCCGTAGGTGTTCACCATAAAATACCACACTGAATGTCCGGCGAGTCGTGGATCCATTTTCGAAAAGCGTCTGAAATCTTTCTTTCCTTTCCTGGGGTTTGAAAAATAATCTTGCAACCTGTGATCATACTCCGGACTCCATTCTTCACCCACATAGGATATCAGGCCATCCTGGAACCAGTCACCCAGATTGAGCAATACTGCATTCTGAACGATTTCCTGGAGGTTGTTGCCATGGAGCATGGAGTTGATATAGACGGCAGCTATACCCTCACGAAGTTGTCTCCGCAGATCATTATGGTCTCCATTGAAGTAGAGGAAAACTTTGTTTTCGACGACCTTGGTGATGCCACCTTTCCCGACAAACTGTTCCTCCATACCGAGGTTAGTTTGTTTCATGTCGGTGAGATCGAGATAGACGATCAGTTCTATCTTATCATTCATCTTATGCTCGAGGACGCTCTGGATATAGGGATTGTCAAGTTCTGCCAGCTGGACGACAGTATGGGCTATTTCTCTTCCCTTGCCGTACCAGTAGGTGACGAAATTTTCGGTTTCGTACATATTCCACTGATCAAAGTCGTCATGGTACTGGATCCGGTTTTTACCAAATTCAGTAGTCACTGCCTGGCCTTGCAGCCACACAGCCTGAGATATACACCAGATGAAAACGACTAAGATCCTGCCCATGATCCTCTATATAACGTAGAAACGAAGTGAAAATATAGGGGTTTTGGATGAAATGGGGGATGTAGGTGAGCTGGGAGTTCTTGCTCCTGCATAACTCACCCCCGAGCCCCTCTCTTTTAGGTAGAGAAATGTAGTACGCAAATGATTTTCTGAAGAGAGGGGAGTTATGATTTATCTATTGAGAATGACGTACCTATTTCAAGAGTAAATGCAATGCTCCTTGCTCCTAGTTCCTGTAATCCAGCGGAGGCTCCCGGTCCCCGGTGAGTGGGGTGTATTTGAAGTCAGGGCCACGACGTCGTAGCAGTTCTTCTTTAGCGGCCAATATGATCGATGGATCTTTATAGAGATCTATGGCTGTCAGCGCCATGGTTTTGGCAGCGACGATCATTCCTTTGGTACCGATAGTAGTGCCTCCCGCGGCAACTGCCTGCCAGCTATGGCTTATGGTGCCCGGAACGAAGGTAGCTGCGCGCATACCTGTGGTAGGTACTACCCAGCTCACATCTCCTACATCCGTTGATCCACCGCTTCCTTTCTCTTCCACTTTGTAAGGCAAGACCATATTTGTGTTTTCAAGATTGGAAGGTGCAGATAAGGTCGACTGGATCTGTTCTGCAAAAGCTTTCTCTGTTGGGGTATAGCTATAACCACCTATATGGTTAAGATTTTTATTCATCAGTTTGGCGAGTGTTTCATTGGGCTGTACATTGTACAAACCATGAATCACCTCATAATCCATGCGTGTCTGGGTGCCGAGGGCGGAGCCTTCTGCGGCTTTGACGATCCATTCAAAATTTTGTTTTACCATCGCCATATCTGGATGGCGGCAGTAATAGAAAACTTCAGCAAAGGCAGGTACTACATTCGGGGCATCACCACCTTCTGTGATCACATAATGGATTCGTGATTCAACGGGGATGTGTTCACGCATCATGTTGACCATGTAGTTCATTGATTCAACCCCATCGAGTGCAGAGCGACCAAACCAAGGGGCACCTGCGGCATGTGATGAGGTGCCATAGAACCTGAATTTTGCGGATTTATTGGCTAGCGATGAGGCAGCATCTGCGCTATTACCACTTGAGGGATGCCAGTGAAGGACAGCATCAACATCGTCAAACATACCTGCTTTGACCATGTAAGTTTTTCCGCCACCACCTTCTTCTGCAGGCGTGCCGAAGTATCGGATGGTTCCGGTTGTTTTTGTTTTGGTGAGCCATTCCGCTACAGCGATGGCAGCAGCGGCAGATCCTACGCCAAACAAATGATGTCCACAACCATGGCCAGGTGCACCAGCTTCGATAGGTTTTTCTTCAGCAGCTATGGCTTGTGAAAGTCCAGGTAGTGCATCGTATTCTCCCAGGATCCCGATGACAGGTTTGCCGCTCCCGTATTCTGCAATGAATGCAGTGGGCATGCCTGCAACTCCTGTAGAAATTGTAAAACCGGCGTCTTGAAGTGTTTTTTGCAACAGGGCTGAAGATTGATATTCCTGGTATCCGAGTTCTGCAAAATTCCAGATCTGCATGGCGGCATCGGCATACGCTGTTGAGTTTGCGTCAATGTGTCTGAGGGCGAGGTCTTCTTTCTGTGCATATGCTTTCGGACAGCAAAAGGCCAGGAGATAAAACATGAATAGCTTGGATAATGAATTCATATCTATGAAATGGTGTAAGAGAGTAAGATGTGTAAGAGAGTAAGAGAGAAAGGGGGTAAGATAGTAAGAACGTGAGATACGTGAGATCGTGAGATCGTGAGAGGATTGAAAATGATATTGCCCAATTGTTGCAAAGAATTGAAATGAAATGATTTTGTAGTAGAGACGCGATTAATCGCGTCTCTACTACAAAATCATTTCAACATTATTTTATTTCATTCATGTGATGCGAATCACACCTGCACACTAAACTTTTGCACAGAGATAAGACCATTTTTTGTTTTAACCTTTGCAAAATAGATGCCTGGAGGAAGATTGGTTTTGATGACGGGCATTCCTGCAGCATTAGTTTCATAGAAAACCAATTTGCCTAAAGCATTAAATATCTCCAAATCAAAAGCAAATGATGCATTGCTATTATCCAACAGTTGGATTGCAAATGCACCATCATTTGGATTCGGATAAATCTTAAAACCTTCGCTGCTAACTGCTAACTTCTCACTGCTAGTTGTCAACAACCCATCTGCCAACAACAAATCATCCACCCACCATGTCTGATCTACCGGAGAGCCAACACCGATGTAGGGGCCATAGAACAACTGATCGAAGAGCATATCCGGATGCGCGGCGGTTCTGAACAGGATACTGTCCGAGGAAATCAACAATTGACCGTCATACCAGTATCTGATTTTTCCATCAGGGATGCCGATGCCTGCATCGATCGTGTTCAGTTCAAAATAGGTTTCAATCTTATGCCAGTCGTTTTTGTAATAGGGGCCGGATGTATTGCGGAAGTAAACAGAATCAGCAGCCCAGGCTCGTGAACTGTAATATCCATATGTACTATTTGAGCTCGGATAACAATCTCTCCTGTCAAGGTATCCTATCAGGCCATTACACGAGCATACGGATCGGTTTTCAGTGAAGGCATAGTTATCAAAGTCACCATTGCATCCGACAAAGTTGTCGTTGTTGAGCAGGATACAATTGGGATCTACATTTTTACTATCCTGCATGGCGAGTATGGGTTTGCCTGCATTTTGTTCGACGTATAGGGAAAGATAAGTGTCTGCCGGGCCCTGGTAGATCCAGTCTTTATTAGTGAGCACATTCCATTCGTGCGGATGATAGCCGACGCCTGATCCGACATAGTTGGCGCTGTATTTCACCCAATAGCTCATATAGAGTTTATCTGTCGGCGTAAACAAGTGGCGACCTGCGCCGGATGTTGTAGCGCCTTGTGCAAAATGTCCGCGGTATGAATGGGTACCATTCTTGTATTCTTCAGTCGTCCGCTGATCAGGGAAGCCATCATACCATCCTTTAGCTTCAAAGTCTCCGGTCTCGAAGTCTTCGAAGAGGAGGATGTTTTGCGCGGATGCATTAATTCCGATCAGACAGATCTGTCCGAACAAGAGAATGCATGATAGCACGTAGTTTTGCATGATCGTCAATTTTGTATTGCAAAGGCATCTCAGCATCTTTTATCGCGCAAAGACGCAACGACGCAGCGTATATTTAACTTCTTACTCTCACACATCACTCACAAATTTTTATCGCGCAAAGCCGCAACGCCGCAGCGTATATTTAACTTCTTACTCACACACATCACTCACAAATTTTTAGCGCGCAGAGCCGCAACGCCGCAGCGTATATTTAACTTCTTACTCTCACACATCACTCACAAATTTTTAGCGCGCAGAGCCGCAGAGCCGCAGTTGAATTTTACCTTTTTACGTTCTTACTTCACGCACTAATAGTTTTCGCGTAACGCCGCAAAGGATATAAACCCTCTCACGTTCTCACGTTCTCACGCTCTCACGTTCTCACGTTCTCACGCTCTCACGCTCTCACGTTCTGAGAGGCTGAGCGCCGCTAAATCGTATATTTCCTTCCCTTATTTTCTTCCTTCAGCCATTGCATGAGTGGATCAAAATAGCGGACTAATGCTTTGGCATTCATCTCTTCACCGGTAGCTTCTTTCATCACTTCGCGCCAGTCTTTGGTAGCGCCGGATTTCATGATGTTGTTGATAAACGTGCCGACATCTTTGTTGCCAAAATAATTGGTTGCTGTTGGCGGTTGATGCAGGATCTTCTCAGCGATATGCTGGTGCAATTGAAAGAGCAACACGTATGATAATGCATAGTCATAGTATTGAGCGGCATCATCATTGATGTGGGTTTTGGTGGCAGCATCACAATAGACTTCTCCACGATCAGAAGGTGGAACTATACCCTGATATTTTTTTGCAAGCTCCCACCATTTCTTATTGAACTCCCCTTCTGGAAGGTTGTCTGCATAGAGGGTTTTTTCAAATTCGCTCATGGTGCCTGCGGCAAACGGAATGAATACAGCAAAATTCAATGCTTCCTTGAGCAGGATTTGGATAGAATCTGTCTTGGCATCAGGAGACACCAGCCCACGTCCGACCAGATAAGGTTTTTGCATGGCGGCCATGCCCATCATACTGCCGAGTGCTTCGTGAAAAGCACGGTTGGCGCCATTTCGCATTAGCGGTGGTACTTCGGGTGTGGTATAGGCGATGTAATAATAGATATGGCCAAGTTCATGATTGGATGTTTCAAACCACTCTGCATTTGGCTCCACACTCATCAGGCTGCGTACATCGGTCCCGAGATCAACATGCCATGCAGAAGCGTGATTGTTTTTCTTGAGCGTAGAATCAACCGGATACGGATACAGATTTGATTTTGTCCAGAAGGATGCAGGTAATCCCGGAAATCCGAGACTTGTATACAAAGCTTCTCCTTCTTTTACAATCCACTCCGGGCTTTTGCTTGCGAGCACACTATCGATATTGAGGCCTTCTACTTCGAGCATGGTGCTCCAATCCTGACCCCACCGATTTGGCAGCCAATGTGCGGGCAGATAATCAGGTACTTCTTTGACACCATATTTTTTGGCAAGCTCGTAGCGTGCATATGTGTGAAGCTCGCGATACAATGGACGAAGCTCCTGGTTGAGTCGCTCCATCGTCTCCATCATTTCGGGAGTGGAGAGTCCATAATCAGAAACCTGATACGAGAAAAAATCAGGGTAGTCGAGGGCTTGCACCGTTTCGTTTCGCAGTCTTCTTAGATTGACAAGACCGGCTTTGAGATCTTTGCCAACTTCTTTGCTGGCTTCCCAGGCTGCAAGTCTTTTGGTGAGATCATTTTCGGTCTTGAGGATATGGTCAATATCGTTGGTGGTGATGCTCTTTCCATCGAGTTTGAATGGGAAGCCAAACAGTTTTTCAGTCTGTGCGATCGAAGCTTTTATTTTCTCTTTTACAAGATCAGCTACAATTTGTGGGTCGCTACCTGCCAGATAGAGGATATATTCCAATTGACGCACCTGCAGTGGTGTGAGCTTGTCTTTTTGTGCAAGGAATTTTTTTGTTTGTTCGATATTTTCTACACTCCCCGTGAATGCTGTGAGTGCTTCGTCAGCGATACGGGAATTGTAGGCATTGAGTGTATCGCCTTCTTTGATATCGGTGTTGGTTTTCCAACTGGCTTCACCAGAGGCATAGTATCGTTTGACATATTCGGTCGTATAGGTATCCAGGAAGGTCTGGGCTTCTTTTTGTTCGGCGGTTAATTCAGCGGCAGCTTTATGGTCAGGCTTGCAGGCTATAAAGCCAAAAAGTGCAATGGCCAGAAGGGAAAAGAGGATATTTTTCATGTAGGGTTGAAAGTTTGCATGAAGGTAAAGAATTCGTGTTGTTTGCCCCTTTTGCTCCGTTTTGCCCCTAAATCCCCTAAAGGGGACTTGATTAACATCCTATTGAAGTCCCCTTCAGGGGATTTAGGGGCAAACGGGGCATCTTTGCAATCTTATTTTCAACCTATGCCACTTACCGTCCACCTGCTCACCTTCAATCCCTTTGAGGAGAATACCTACCTCATTAGCGCGCCGTCTGGCGAATGTATCATCATTGATCCGGGATGTTTTGATCAGGGTGAGCGGGATGAATTGACACAAACGATCACCGACCTGGGATTGAGACCCGTGCGGTTGATCAACACACATTGTCATATTGATCATATCCTGGGGAATGCGTTTGTCGCAAAGACATGGGATCTTGGTTTGGAAATCCATCAGGGTGAATTGCCGGTCCTGGATGCAGGGCTCATGGTGTCAGGCATGTATGGAGTGCCGTATGATCCGTCACCAAAGCCGGCGTCATTTTTGGCGGAGGGAGATGAGGTAGTATTGGATGGTGTTTCGATGAAAGTACTTTTTACGCCGGGACATTCTCCAGCCAGTATCTGTTTGTATAATGGAAGTGATGGCTGGGTGATAGGAGGTGATGTATTGTTTTATGAAAGTATCGGTCGTACCGATCTACCTGGTGGGGACCATCAGACGTTATTGAAAAGTATACGGACACAGTTGTTTGTTTTGCCAAATGAAACGGTTGTATTTCCGGGGCACGGGCAGGAGACGAAGATAGGGTATGAGAAGATGTTTAATCCGTTTTTAAATTAATTCGTTTTACCAAATTCAACTTTCCCTGCACCTGAAAAAGCATTAATAGCGCTTACAACAAAACGCTTGGTGGAAGCGGTAATGCCCATGGAGAATCTGAAAAAATCAACCCCGCTTCATGCGGGAAGCTTGTCAAATAGTCAAATAAACCAATAGTCTAATCCCTGATGCACCGAACAGAAAAACCTGAATGCTTGCCGTCGATGACTTGCACAATGTTGCTTTGGTTATAGTACAATGCCCGTCCCCAGGCGGTTGACGAAGCGTCAGCTGTTGCACTCCACCAATAACCACCGTTGCCAATGCTGTAGAACTGTCCACTGGTCTCACGCTCGCCACCCGGAAGGCCTGTGAATCCACTTTTGTTGTTCGCTCCGGTATTGGGGCTACTCCAATGCGTTGTTCCGGATTCCTTCATAGGACCACCGGCTTCTATATTCCCACCAAAACAGTTTCCTAAAGTGGTCCATTCAAAATCAGTCGGTATATGCCAGCCTTCGGGGGCTAATCCTCTGGGGTCGTTAACTGCATACCAGTTGTATAGTTTGCCATACGTGGCCGCATATGTCGTACTATCATTATTATAATAACAATAGGCTCCGGTAGTCAAAGCTGACCATTCTGCATTATCAGTCACTTTGGGAATTGCATCTCCATTTCTGTATGTCGTCACATCCAGGTTCCTGGTCATCCAGTTTTGGCAGCATATCCCTACAATTGGATAATAAATTGGAGGAGGTGGTGGAGGCGGCTGCCAACTGGCAAGCCCAGTGGCATCGCTGGTCAGTATCTTGCCAGCACCTTCTGTGCCATCGCTGATTTTGACGGCACCACTTACATGCAGCTTTGCATTTGGGGTGGTAGTACCTATACCAACATTTGCATTAGCTGTTGCACCATTGATTCCATTAATGGAACCAATGACAACACTATTATTAGCACTTGCAAATGCATGTGCGCCTATGGCCGTTGCATTGATGATATCATTGTTGGCTACATCTGCCTTATAACCGATGGCGGTATTATTACTTCCAGTCAAAATAGTAAGGAGTGCTTCCTTCCCGACAGCTGTATTGTTCACACCTGTAGCATTCGTAAAAAGTGTCCTGTGTCCGATGGCGGTATTTGACGAACCTATACTGTTGCTAAACAGCGCATCCGTTCCATTTGCCGTATTGGATGATCCATAGGTGTTGTTAAGGAGTGCAGCGTTTCCGAAAGCGACATTAGCATTTCCTTCTATGTTAAAAAGAAGTGCATTGGATCCATTAGCGGTATTCCACATTCCGATGGTATTAAAACTAAGCGCATTGGAACCACTGGCGGTATTATAATTACTTGTGGTGCTGCTTTCAAGCGCCCGGTATCCGACAGCAGTATTGTTATTACCTGTAGTGTTGTTATTGAGCGAATACGTTCCATTGGCGGTATTGGCGAATCCTGTAGTATTGTAAAACAATGTACCGGATCCACTTGCCGTGTTGCCCTCCCCGCTGGTGTTACTTCTCAAAGCTTGATAACCAAGCGCAGTATTGTCATTGCCGATATTGGAAGAAGCATTAGTTGAACCACGCAGCGCCTCATATCCAACAGCGACATTGTAGTTTGTGAAAGACTCGGTCGTGTTGTTGGCATAACGCATGGCATCGTACCCAATTGCAGTGGCACTATTTCCGACGATATTGGAAGCAAGTGCGTGAAGGCCATAAGCGGTATTATAACTACCGGTGGTATTGGAAAAAAGCGCCTCTTGTCCGTTGGCCGTATTCTCACTTCCTTCCGTGTTGGAAAACATTGATCCATAGCCGTTGCTCGTATTGTTGTATCCGGTTGTATTG
>JANNSS010000316.1:0-27436 GCA_031402955.1 Saprospiraceae bacterium | reverse complement strand
GTGAGAACGTGAGAACGTGAGAACGTGAGAGATTGAGAACGTAAGAAAAAAATTCGTTTCACTGCTGGCTGCTCACTTCTAAATGCTCACTGTTCAACCTCCGAGTTGATTGTCGGTGTTATAGTAACCGTAACCCTTTCCAGTTCTCTTCCACCGGCTTGCGCCTTGAATTTCCCAGTATTTACCATTGTACTCAAAGCGACCGATTCCTGCAGTCTTGAGCGTATTCCCATCGAGGTAATGCGGTGGAGTCGTATTAGTCTTGATGTTGGCCTTATCTACAAAATAGACAATGCATGAATTACCCGCACTCAACTCGATGCCATAATTTTCAAGATCAACCCAACATTTAAATTCCTCAGGATTGAAATTGGTCACATACACGATGTGCTGATAGTTTTTAGGACTAGACAGCTTCGTAAAGTTGGGGTCACAGATTTTTGGTTTCGCAGGTTCCAGAGGTTTTGATTCTTCAGCTGTTACTTCAGGTGCTGAAGACGTTGTATCAATGGCTTGAGTTTTATTACTATCATCCTGAACAGCTGGAGTTGAAGTTTGACCATCGATATTGGTTTGGTTATCTGCCTGATTACCAGGTTTACATGCGAGAATAGCCAAGATCAGCAATGCAGGAAGTATAGATGATTTCATAACCCAAATATGAGAATTTGTCTGTCACTATTACTCTCTCTTTAAAGGTTGATTCCGTTTATTCCGGGATTAGGCCATTTGGATTAAATAGAATTTATATATTTGCCCCTCCTAAAAGGCATCTGTCTTAAAGGGCATGCTCAGTTGAAATAAGAATTATTCAGCCTAAGTACTTGATTCTTAAGAGAATGAAGTCAAGGTGAGGTGGGTGAGAGGCTGAAACCAACGGTTTGCTAAACCGTCGTACTTCGAAAGTGGTACCGAGGGTTCGAATCCCTCCCTCACCGCTCATTACATTTCGGGATGTAGCGCAGCCCGGTAGCGCACCTGTTTTGGGAACAGGGGGTCCCAGGTTCGAATCCTGGTATCCCGACATAAAAGGTCATCCGCAAGGATGACCTTTTTTTATTTCTAATCGAACATGTAACTGCCCTATACACTCTGTGTACTATGCTCTATGCTTGCAGCCTTTCCGCAATCGCTTCCGCGGCAATCGCGCCACCGGTCCATGCCGCCTGGAAATTAAAGCCTCCGGTGAGTGCATCGATATTCAACACTTCACCTGCAAAGAATAATCTGGGGACTAACTTGCTTTCAAAGCGTCGCATATCCACTTGCTTAAGATCTATCCCACCAGCAGTTACAAATTCTTCCTTGAATGTACTCTTACCGGTTACACGATACGTATCTTTAAACAGTATAGCGCTAAATGCATCTACATATTTATTACTCATCTCTGCACCCGTCACTGTCTCTGGCAGCCCAGCTCTATTCGTGAGATATTTCCAAAGGCGGGATGGTATATTTTCAATAACGATATTGCTTATCTGCTTTTTTGAATTTGCTTTTGCAATTTCTCTGACCCACGTAATTACTTCCTTCATTTCTTCCATCGACAACCAATTGACCACGACGTCAAACACATAGTTGCAATCATACAATGATCTGGCGCCCCATGCAGACAATTTTAGAATCGCAGGGCCACTGAGTCCCCAATGCGTAATCAACAAGGGTCCGGATGTCTCCAGTTTGTATTGAGGGATGCTGACGATCACTTTAGACTTGCTGATGCCTGGTAACGCTGTGAGATTCTTGTCTTTGATGTTGAAGGTAAACAATGATGGTACCGGAGGAATGATCGTATGCCCGAGTGCTTTCAGCGTATCCCATGTTCGTTGATCACTTCCACTGGCTACTAAGAGATAAGTAGACGTCAGCTTCGAGCCATCAAACAACTCCACTGCCCAGGTACTTTTAACAGCATCAAATCCCCATGTAGTTGCTCTGGTTGACGTCCGCAATTGAATACCTGCTCTATTGATAGCAGACATAAAACAATTGATGATGGTGGCAGAGCTATCGGATTCAGGAAACATACGTCCATCCTCTTCCCGCTTTACTTTGACTCCTTTTCCTTTCAACCATTCAATCATATCTGTCGGCTGAAAATGATAAAAAGGGCCCAGCAATTCTTTACTACCACGAGGATAATACTGAACCAGGTCTTCAGGATCAAAACATGCATGTGTGACATTACATCTGCCTCCTCCAGAGACTTCCACTTTGGACAATGGTTTACGCGCTGATTCCAGAATACAAATCCGTGCTCCCGGAAACAACTCCGCAACACGGATGGCTGCGAAACATCCGCCTGCCCCTCCACCGATCACGACAAGATCGAAATTCATGTGCCGCTATTTTTAAAACGTTCACCTTCAAACGCGATGACTTCATAACTCTGAAGAAATGGAATATGCGCAACCTTATGCATAGAAGGATCGCGCTGACTTAATACAATTTCATATCGCGGATTACGCTGCAGAAAAGTAAAAACGATCGAAGCTACTTTCTTATACCGGACCAGGTCATCGACCAGCGGAATGTCAGGACTGCCAATCCCCTTGCAAAAAGATTGAAAAATATCCAGACCTGGATAGAGTGAATACTTATGCGGGAATAAACCAGAGAGATATAAACTTAACACAGGTGCATCCTGGTGATGATAGGTCTCCACAGATCGAAAATGTTTCTGCCTGTGGATCTGCAGGAGTTCGTTGCAATAGTAATCAAATCGACTTAACCTTCCATCCAGCGCACCAGCATCATTAGACAAATCTTTCCAGGCAATGGTCGCCAGTTCAGGATCGGCTTCGATCAGCAGTAGCATAATTTCCTTTGGACGGTAATGATCCCGCTTCCACCATCGCTGTGAATATTCGCTGCGAAGACATGAATCATAGATGGCTGACAAACTTGTTGGATCAGGTGGTGACCAGTGTGTATTAAAATCACCAACCATGGCATGTGGATAATACCAATGCACCGCATCGGGCTTGAGAATAGCAGAAATATATTGATCAATGGCTCTTTCGAGCAAATGAACCTTCATGGAATGGACTTCTTGATGCCCGAAGGTACAATGAGGGGCGCGAAGTGATACAGACGACCGCCTATCTATGTATATCCGTCAGGTGTATTTCGTAGAAATACGTTTTGGATTACCCCATGTCCACACGGTTATCTGCCAGCCTGCTGTTTTTTTCCACAATATTTCCACGTAAAGGCTGATTTTTAGCTATATAGCAATAATTTAAATATATTATATTATCTTAATATATCAAGAGTTTCGATGAAATAGTACACCAATAAATTGTTTTTTATAAATTGCTGCCCTGCAACAGGTTGATTATAGTTATTTAATTATCTTTTGCAGGAAATAAACACCTATCCGATATGATGAATGAACCTTTATCCTCGATTATGACACGCCAGGTCATCACAGCAGGGCCTGATGATAAACTCAGTGTGGCAAGGGATATTTTCAGAAAAAACAGGGTCCATCACCTGCCGATCGTGCATGGCACTCAACTCATTGGGATCCTGACGACATATGACATCTTCAAAATGATTGATTCAAAGGAGGATTATGATAAAATCCTTATCAAAGATGTCATGACTACTCATGTAGCTACGCTGGAACCAGATGACAAAGTAGGGTCAGCAGCAGAGCTATTCCTTGAAAATCTCTTCCACGCAGTACCCATCGTGAAAGACGGTGAACTTAAAGGTATTGTGACTTCATTTGATATCATCAAATACGAGTTCCACAAGGAGTATCCTACCCAGGAGATTTAACAAACCCCTACTTGAAAGACCGGAAAGAAATCGTTGAGCATTACCGTCACCTTATTTCTTCCCGCTACAAGCTTTATGGCTGGATAGCCGGATTGATCTGGGCATCAGGAGTTATACTTATGGTGCTGATGGACGACACTGCTGTCTATCGTGGTATAAGTAGTACCCTGCAGGCATTTGGACTTCTGATGGCATGGTATTCCTTCAGGCACCGATATCAGATGCTGTTTCATTTCAATACGAGATATGAAGATGCTGAAGCGCGGCTGGAGAAATATTTCAACACAAAGCAATCGCAATGGGACCGTTATACACTGGTCAGAATAGGGTTGATGTTCATCCTGGGTATCGCCATGTTGCTAACCATGCTACTATGGAAAGAAAGTGCGTGGGCGCGCATCTTCGCCAGCCTTTTCATCACCCTGCTCCTCGCCCTGATCATCAAGGGATGGATGGACTTCAACGATGGCATATTACGTCATGACATCGAGCGAAGCCTGAGGGATCAGACTTCTGAATGATAAGACTGATACGCCTGCTTCACAATGGTGCCTTCAAGAATAGCGGATGGATCAATCTGACTTTGGGTGATGATACCCTTGTAATCTCCTGTCAGTAATAACCTGGCGCATTCAACCATCGGCGCAGCCGTGCAAGTCTGAATAGCTCTCATTGTTATCCCGCCTACCATGAGTGGGTAGATATGCTGGGCATTTTGCACAGATCTCAAATGTCCATCCTGATCATACCCTGTGACTGCAGCGTAGATCACTATCACATCATCTTCTACATGTGGGATGTTTTTCAACATATGGGCTTCCAGGCGGGCAATACTTGTAGACGGATCCTGTTCATTCTTCAAAAAGGATTTTACCCAATCAAAATGTCCAGGGTACCGGATGGTCTTATAATCTATATTGGCTATCTGTTCTTTAAGTTCATGCGGCAAATCCGCTGCGCCGCCACTGGTGAGATCTGCTTCATACCTTCTTCCATTGAGAATGATCGTCTCCGGCTCAGATAATGAAGGAAGCCGCACGATCTGATGATTGCGCACTGCCTCGGAGTCCTTGACATACTCTGTGGCAACACCGATAGTACTCCATGTAAAGCCATAGAAATGCGGGGATTCAGAGAACTGGGTCAAAGCACCTACGCGCATCGATAGCTTTTCAAGTTTATCTACACCATAGCGCTGCATGAAACTTTCCACAAGATGGACACCCAGGTTATTGACATAGCCAGGAGCTAAGCCTGTCTGCAGGATAAAACCTGTCTCGGCATCGGCAGCCATTTCAATGATCTCCTTCGTCTCCTGGACATACTCTGTCAGGTTGACATAATGCAATTCGTACTGGATGCATAGACGGGCCATCGAAGGAGCCAAAGCACCAGGCAGACAATCGAGCAACACATGGGCATCTGAAAGGATAGATCCAAAAACCTCAGCATTTCCGTCTGCTGGCATGAGAAAAGTACCAAGCCTCGACTTTTTTCCGATACCGAGTTGTATCCATTCATTGGCCTCTGCTAACTGATCCGCGGATACATCACCGACGATTACTTCGCAGTCCCAACCCTGTGCGTCAAGGATCAGCAAAGCTGCTGCACGACCTATTCCACCTGCGCCTGCTATGAATATTTTGTCCATGAATGTTCTCGTTTTATTGCCATCAAAGAGGCGTCAAAGGTAATTATTTTGGGTGCTTTACGCCATGGAGAGGTCAGCGTACAAAAGGGAGCATCTATCATATTAAATAAATATTTCATGTATATATACCTAGATAAGTGCATATAACACTATATTTGACCGTCATCCCAAGACAGCAATCGTCTCATTGCTATGTCCATATTTGTACCGAAGAACAAAAAAGCCGGCCCTACTGGGCGGTCAAAGCCCAAGAAAGGAGCTCAAAAAGCTTCATTTATAAGGGATCAGCGTATTCCAAAACTGATTGGATTGACGCTTGTACTACTAGGTGTTTTCGTCCTTGTGGCGGGAGTCTCGTATGTATTCACCTGGAAAGAGGACCAGGATAAAATTCTCAACAACCCATTCAGCGCGCTGGGTGAAGGTGATCTTATCCTTGCCAATTGGCTTGGGCGACTTGGTGCAGTCACCGGTAATGCCCTGGTGTACTGGGGCTTCGGAATTTCCTCTCTGGTGATCCCAGTATTGCTGACAGGATTTGGACTTCGTAAATTCCTTGGCGTCGGATTACAAACCTGGTATACAAGGGCAGGAAAATCTATCCTGGCCATGGTTTATATCTCTATGCTGTTTGCCTTCATGTTTTCGTGGGCGCAATTTCCATGGGGAGGAGCATTCGGCGAAAGTACCACCGCCTGGCTTTCCAATTTTATGGGCTTTTTTGGAGTATTGATGTCCCTCCTCTTCATACTGGTGGCGACTATCATCATTGAATTCAATCCGACCATCCAGTGGAAAGGAGAATTTCTTTCTTTTCCAACCTTCAAAATGCCGGAATGGAAAATGAGCATGTCTGAACTTGGCCTTGATATCTTTAAAAAGAAAAAAACAGCACCTGCTGTTGAATCTGACGAAACTGAAGCGGAGTCTGAAGAAGAGGAGGAAGAGGAAGTTGAAGAGACACTTCAACCCGGGTTTCTAAACCGGTTCAGGAAATCAAACCCTGAGATGGAAGTTGTCGATGAAACAGACACCGATGATATAGACGCACTTGAACTTGATCTCGAAGACTTTGAAGTAGAACCAAGGGATGCATCTGATGATGATCCTGAACTGGAAATAAATGGCCTGCATGAAGGACCAGCTATTGCAGAAGCATTTGCGGAGAGTCATGTTCCACCAACCTTCAGTGGTGTGCAGGACAAAGTGTTTTTGATGGATCAGGAAAGCAGTGAACACAGTGAACCTTACGATCCAACACTTGACCTCTCGTCATTTGAACCACCGGTGCTTGAATTATTGCATGAATATTCTGATGGTAACATTCAAATAGATCGTGCTGAAGTAGAGGCCAACAAAGACCAGATCATTGAGACTTTGTTGAATTATAAAATTGAAATCACCAAGATCCGTGCCACCATAGGCCCTACGGTGACCTTATATGAAATCATTCCTAAGCCTGGCATCCGGATTTCAAAAATTAAAAACCTGGAAGATGATATTGCACTGAGCTTGTCTGCACTTGGCATCCGGATCATTGCACCAATACCAGGCAAAGGCACGATCGGTATTGAAGTCCCAAATAAAAAGAAACAAATCGTTTCGCTGAAAGAGGTACTTGCTTCAGATAAGTTTATCTCCGGCAAAATGGATCTTCCTATTGCCCTTGGTAAAACCATTTCAAATGAAGTTTTTGTAGCCGACCTTGCGAAGATGCCTCACTTGCTTATCGCGGGTGCCACCGGGCAGGGTAAATCGGTTGGTATCAATACAGTGTTGATGTCCTTACTCTATCGTAAGCATCCATCACAGCTAAAGCTTGTCCTCATAGATCCAAAGAAGGTTGAGCTCTTCCCCTATGCCAAACTGGCGAATCATTTTCTAGCTTTCTTACCGGATCAGAAAGAACCTATTGTCACCGAAACCAAAAAGGTAATCTATACACTCAATTCTTTGTGTATAGAAATGGATGATCGTTATGACCTGCTAAAAAAGGCACATGCGCGCAATCTCAAAGAATACAATGAGAAATTTATCAACCGTCATCTCAATCCGTTGAAGGGGCACCGGTTTATGCCGTTTATCGTCCTGGTTATTGATGAGTTTGCCGACCTGATCATGACGGCAGGAAAAGAAGTGGAGTTACCGATCTCTCGTTTAGCTCAGCTTGCACGTGCCGTTGGTATTCACTTAATTATAGCAACACAAAGACCTTCTGTCAATATTATCACCGGTGTGATCAAGGCTAATTTCCCTGCCCGTCTAGCCTATAAAGTGGCTTCAAAAGTAGATAGCAGGACCATTCTTGACATGGGTGGAGCTGAACAATTGATTGGCCAGGGGGATATGCTCTTGTCGATCGGTAGTAATATGATACGATTGCAATGTGCATTTGTAGATACGCCTGAGGTGGAAGCTGTGATCGATCACATATCTGATCAACGAGGATATCCTGAGCCATACTATTTACCAGAATATATCGGGGATGATGAACCGATACAAGGCGGAGATGGTATGACCTACGCGGAGCTTGATGATATGTTTGAAGATGCCGCACGACTGGTGATCCAAAATCAGCATGGCAGCACGTCCATGATCCAGCGGAGGCTCAAACTTGGTTATAACCGTGCAGGGCGTATTATGGATCAGCTGCAGTCAGTTGGTGTAGTAGGACCTGCTGAAGGGAGCAAACCAAGGGATGTGCTCATGTTTACCGAGACAGATCTGGATGGTCTTATCCAAAGAATGCGGACTAAAAGCTGATCCGGGCGGGTATTAACCTTTCCTTAGAGGTTGGAGATGTTACTTTTGATCTAATTTTGCGTTGTCTGGTTAGATTTTGAGCTCAACACCTATGAAGCAACTATTTTCATTCATCTTCCTCGCCTTACTGGCTATACCAGTATCCTACGCGCAGTCGCAGTATCTGTCGTCAAAGGATTCTGATCCTGAGGCAATCAATATGCTGACCAAGGCAGGTCAATCGTTTGCAACAAAACCTGCGCAGGTCAATTTCAAAATGAAGATGACTTTTCCAGGAGAAGCACCTGTGGCAAGCGATGGTATGTTGTATCAATCCGGGAAATCATATAACCTTGAACTGAAGGAATACGCAATTATTTCAGATGGTATGACGAGGTGGGTGTATCTCAAAGGTCCCAATGAAGTCAATATCTACAATGAATCCAATGGCCAGGATTGGATTAGTCCCCAGGATTTTCTAAAACTGCATACTGCCAATGATCTTGTATTTATACTGGCTGGCACACGAGCTGATGGGGTAAGTATCATTGAGGCAAAACCACTGAAAGGTCGGTTTGAAGATTATTCCAAAATTACCATTGGCATCAAGAGTGGTGCATTAAATTTTATAAATGCGTTGTCAAGTGATGGGATGCGACAGGATATGAGTATCACGAGCATCACCTACCCTACTACCATGGATGCACAAAAACTATTCACCTTCAATAAAGCAGCCTATCCGGGTGTATACGTTGAAGACCTGAGACTCGATTGAGGTCATGGGTATCAAAAGCAGGATCATCAGTGGCTTTGCCGCCTACACCCGACGACGCATAGCCCGTGATGCATCGAGGGCAGTACAACACCAGGCAGAAACCTTTCGCACTTTACTCCTCAAAGGTGCTACGACTGAATTTGGAAGACAACATCAATTCCAAAACATCACTAATCATGCACAATGGGTTAAGCAAGTACCCATCCGTGACTATGAGGATCTAATGCCATACATTGACAAGATTATAGCCGGTGAAGCCAATATCCTTTGGCCGGGCAAGCCAATTTATTTTGCTAAAACATCCGGCACAACCAGTGGGGTAAAGTATATTCCGATCACGAAGGACAGCATCTACAATCATACTGGTGTTGCCCGCAATGCGCTCTTCAACATCACATCAAAACTTGGATTAAAAAACCTTTTTGACGGAAAGCTCATTTTTCTATCAGGGTCACCTGTACTTGAAAAGAAAGGAGACATCCCCACCGGCCGTCTTTCCGGAATCGTCAATCATTGGTTCCCTGCATGGTTGCGTACCAACCAGTTGCCTTCCTATGAAACGAATTGTATAGAAGACTGGGAAAGCAAGGTCGACCTGATTGCAAAAGAGACGTATACGCAAGACATGCGCATCATAAGTGGCATTCCACCTTGGGTGCAGATGTATTATGATCGCTTGCTTCAGCTTTCGGGGAAAAAGACAATCAAAGAAGTATTTCCAAACTTTCAACTCTTTGTTTACGGTGGCGTAAACTTTGAACCTTATCGCGCGCAACTTGAAAAGCTGACCGGAGGCCGTGTGCCGAGCCTCGAAACGTATCCTGCCTCAGAGGGATTTATTGCTTTTCAAGACCAGGAAGATGCTTCTGCTGGACTCCTGCTGCAATGCCATTCAGGAATCTTTTTTGAGTTTGTTCCCGCTTCTGAAATCCATGATCCTCAACCAACACGACTGACACTTGAGCAGGTAGAAACCGGAAAAGATTATGCGTTGATCATGAGTACCAATGCCGGCTTATGGGCTTATTCTATCGGAGACACCATTGAGTTTGTTTCTACGAACCCATATCGTATCCGGGTAACCGGAAGAATCAAACATTTTATATCTGCTTTTGGCGAACACGTTATAGCCAAGGAGGTTGAAGAAGCATTGAAAATCGCCCTTCAAAAACATCCGTGTCTGATCACAGAATTTACTGTCGCTCCACAGGTCAATCCCCCGGACGGCGTGAAGCCCTATCATGAGTGGTGGATTGAATTTGGTGAGACTCCCGCAGACCCTGTTAGGTTTGCTGCAGAACTTGACTTAGCTATGACCGAACAGAATTTATACTACCAGGATCTGGTCGAAGGAAAAATCCTTCAGCCGCTGGTTGTACGATATTTGCCTAAAGGTTCGTTCAAGCAGTATATGCAATCCATTGGTAAACTAGGCGGACAAAATAAAGTGCCGCGATTGAGCAATGACAGAGTCATCGCCTCGACGCTCGAAACACTCCAACAACCGTCCACAAAACCGATCTAAACCCCTGATTGACAAGGGAGAGTAAAAGCAATGGATAACACAATATTCCCTATCTTTGCAAACTATTTCAAAAAGCGTTAATGCGGTTTTATCTATCCATCATATTGATTTTCAGCCTGTTGACTGCCTGCAGAAGCAGCTTTGAGCAGGTGCGTCTCAGCAATGATCCGCCACTTATCCTCACCGAATCCATCAAATTCTATGATAAAGGTGATTATCTGAGAGCGCAAACACTGATGGAACTCATCCTAAATCAGTATCGTGGAACCCGGGAGGGAGAAGAATTATTTTTTAAATATTCCTATACCCATTACAATCTGGGTAGCTATGCCCTGGCAGCTACCTACTTCACCAACTTCTCTTCCACCTTTGCCTACAGCAACTATGCCGAAGAGGCGGACTTTATGACAGCTAAGTCGTACTACATGCAATCCCCTTCATTTCGCCTGGATCAGGATCCATCTACTGCAGCAATTGATGCTTATCAGGATTTTGCCAATAAATATCCGGACAGTGAGCGTGTAGCCGAGTGCAACGAGCGTATTGATGAGCTGCGATCAAAACTTGAAATGAAAGCTTATTACCAGGGTATACTGTATTATAACCTGGGTAAGTATAATGCTGCGATCACATCCTTCGACAACATGCTATCCGAATATCCTGAATCCAGCCATGCTGAACATTCAAGATTCCTGATCCTGAAGTCCTCCTATGAATTTGCGATCAACAGCATCTATGAAAAAAGAGCACAACGCCTTGACGAGGCCAAAGACCGGTATAAGGATTATATCACACGTTATCCAAAAGGTCCAAATGCCCGATCAGCCAAAGACCTGAATAAACAAATAGTATCTGAATCTAAAAATCTGTCAATATGAGTATTAAGAATCTGGCCAATGCCATGGATCCCAATGTCAAAGCACGCGATATCAAACACATGGCTTCCAAAACTGCCAATATCTATGAATCCATAACGGTCATTTCCAAACGTGCCCGTCAATTGTCAGCTGAGCTGAAAAAGGAGCTTCATGATAAACTGGAAGAGTTTGTCGTAGTGACAGAGACGATTGAAGAAATTCATGAAAACAAAGAACAGATAGAGATCTCCCGTTCTTATGAGAAAATGGCGAGCCCTACGATCCTGGCTACCGAAGAGTTTCTGAGTGGAGATCTTGAATGGCGCTATCCTGAGCCGGTGGTCAAGGAAGATAACTTTACTGAAGAAACGGAGTAACTGACTCCCGTGATTCCACAATGTTAAGTCATGCCTTCATTACACGGAAAAAAAATCCTTCTTGGTGTTTCAGGCAGTATAGCTGCATATAAGTCCGCTATATTATTACGCCTCCTGATCAAAGAGGGTTGTGATGTCCGTGTCATTATGACTTCATCTGCCAAAGATTTTGTTTCACCGCTGACTTTTTCCACCCTTAGCGGCCATCCTGTTGCCTCTGATGTACACAAGGATGATGAATGGACTAATCATGTCGAGTGGGGTTTATGGGCAGATGCTATGATTGTAGCACCTGCTACTGCACACACTTTAGCTCGTTGTGCTCATGGCCTGGCCTCAGACATGTTGACAGCAACCTACCTTTCATCTAAGTGCCCAGTTTTCTTTGCTCCTGCCATGGATCTTGACATGTGGCACCATCCATCAACACGGGAAAATATCAACAGGCTCCAGTCTTTTGGAAATTTCATAATTGATGTTGGCACCGGTGAACTGGCCAGCGGCCTTAGTGGCCCTGGTAGGTTAGCTGAACCTGAGGATATACTTCTGCAGTTAGCAACGTACTTCCATTACCGGCAGGATATGAACGGTTTGAAAGTCCTTATCAATGCAGGACCCACGTATGAAGCTATTGATCCCGTGCGATACATTGGCAATCACTCTACCGGAAAAATGGGGGTTGCTATTGCAGAAGAATTTTCACGTCGTGGTGCAGAAGTATTCCTGGTGCTAGGGCCGGAAAGTGTCTTGCCGGATAATCCTCATATCCATATTGAAAGAATCACCTCTGCTGACGAAATGTTGGCTGCTTGTTTGCACCGGTTTTCCGAGGTCAAGGTGGCTGTATTAGCTGCTGCAGTTGCCGATTACAAACCTGCTAGTGTTGCTGCTGAGAAAATTAAAAAAAGTACGGAAACATTATCCCTTGAACTCGTGCGGACACCTGATGTTGCTGAAGCGCTGGGCAAGATGAAGAAACCTGGTCAGCAACTGATCGGATTTGCACTGGAGACCAGTGAGGGATCTAAAAATGCAAGGGAAAAAATGGTCCGGAAAAATATGGACATGATCGTGCTCAACAATCCACGTGATACAGGTGCCGGATTTGGTCATGAAACCAATAAAGTCTCCTTTCTGTTTCCGGACAATAAAGAAGAACACTTTGAGTTAAAGTCCAAGCGTGCTGTCGCACATGATATTGCGGAGGCCATCCATCAAATGATAAAAGCAAATGCAAAAAAATAGTTTAATCGTTCTCCTTACGCTGATCTCTTTGTCCATCGTGTACACCGATACCCATGCACAGGAGTTGAAAGCCGAAGTAACTGTCAGTACTCCAAAATTGCAAACTACTGACCCTACCGTTTTCAAGACCCTTGAAAAAGACCTCAGGGATTTCATGAATCAAGAGCGATGGACCAACGATGATTACAAACCTTACGAACGTATTGATTGCAATTTCTCTGTCAACATTACGGCAGAATTAGGAGGCAATGCATTTAGTGCTGATATTGCATTGAAAGCTATTCGTCCCGTATACGGGTCAGAATATAAAACCGTCCTCATCAATCACGTGGACCGCGACATCGTCTTCAACTATCAGGAATTTCAGCCACTGGAGAACGGAACTGAATTTTTCAAGGATAACCTGTCTGCTGTTTTTTCCTATTATGCACAATTGATCCTTGGACTTGACGCAGAAAGTTTTACATTGAATGGGGGTGATCCATACTTCAGAATTGCTCAGAATATTCTCAATCAGATACCCACTGCAGTAGCAGAGGCCGACAAAGGATGGCAGTCCCTAAACCGTAAAACAACGCGGTACTGGATTATGGAAAACCTGTTAAGCCCTCGTTATACTTCCTTCAGAGAGGCATGGTATAACTACCATCGAAAAAGTCTCGACATCATGTATACCAATCCGGAACAAGCACTGGTAACGATGGTCGATGCTCTCAAAGAAGTGGAGAAAACACATATCGCGTATCCTAACACCATCGGCATCCTGATGTTTCTGTCTGCCAAGAGCGATGAGATCGTAGAGATCATGAAAAACGCTACCCGCACCCAAAAGACTGCAGTCTACGATACCATGCGCAAACTTGATCCGGCCAACAGTGGTAAGTACAATGCCATCAGGGGATAAAGCACGCATAGCGATCTTTGCATCCGGTGGGGGGAGCAATGCTGATAAAATCTGCACTTTTTTTGATACACATCCTGACATCCGTGTTGAACTGATTGTTTCCAACAAAGCGGAAGCAGGCGTGCTCAAGGTAGCAGATCGTCATGGTATTGAATCCGTATATGTTTCGAAAAAGTACTGGCAACATCCGGAAATTATTTTACCTGTGCTGGAAACTTCAGACATCACACACATCGTACTTGCAGGATTTCTTTCGCTGATTCCAGACTGGCTCATTGAAGCTTACAACAGACGCATCATCAATATACATCCTGCCCTTCTTCCAAGACACGGAGGCAAAGGCATGTATGGTCATCATGTGCATGAGGCCGTAAAACAATCCGGTGATCTTATTTCAGGTATTACGATCCATGAGGTCAATGAATATTATGATGATGGGAAAGTGATTTTCAGAAAAGTAGTTGAATTGACGCCTGAGGATACGTCTGAAGAAATTGCCCGCAAGGTGTTACAAATAGAGCACCTGCATTACGCACAGGTCATTGAAGGTTGGATCAACGCACAGCGAGAACACCCATAAAAACATCGCCAATTTTCAGGGAGCATAGCTCCCCCACTCTTCCGGAAACCTGTATTTAAAACCTGCCAGACCTTGTAATCCTCCGGAGTGGATAGCGACAATGGAATCATCGTTCCGAAAATAGCCCAATGATCTTTTATCTTCGATAGCATACATCAGTTTGCCTGTATACACCGGATCGAGCGGAATAGCGTGCTTCGATGAAAATGAGATCATGAAATCAATGAGGCTCCGGTTGAATTTCCCGAAGCCCCCAAAATGATAATCCGGCCATAGTTCCCAGGAGCAGTCCGGAACAACTTTAAACCTGTTAAGTATTTCGTAGAAATACGAATCCGTACATCCCTTCCAGGCAGGGACAATAACCACTTTTACGTCAGCAGGCGTTCCGGCGACAATTCCACAGGCTGTGCTCATGCTACCTCCCGCAACAATGATATGCGAAGGCTCCTGCTCAAGGCATTCAGAAGCAATTTCAGTGGCACCCCTGATGCCCTCTTCACTAAGTCCACCTTCAGGAATATATAGGGATTCAGGAAAGAGCTGCTTTGCATCTTCTTCGTTAAAGGAATTGTAATCAAGGGGATTCAGATATATGATCTGATTTCCATTTGCTCTTAGCCTCTGTATACTTGGATTCTTTTCATCCGGAGTATGGCTTCGAATCACAGCTACCAACTGCAGGTCAAAGGCAAAGCAAGTATCCGTTAGCGCTGCGAGGTGATTACTAAACATTCCACCTTTACTGACTATGATGCGAGTGCCTTGAGCCAACACTTCCTCCACTTCGTATTTAAGCTTGTAATATTTATTACCTGAAGCCCATGATTTGAGCAGGTCTAATCTTAACACCTTAAAAGACGGTTGACCTTCTGGTAAGTATATGGACGGAGCCGGACCTGGTGAAAATTCACGCCAACGCTCTGCTTTATCAACTGGTGAATTATCCATCTCCAGCATGAGTGCTTATGACTGGATCAAAACAATGCGCTTCGTTCTGATGGTTCGTCCGAACTTATCCTGCAACCTGTATAAGTATGTACCTCTTTGCAATTCACTGAGATCAACCGCTATCGTTTCACGCCGGTCATCCAAATCGATATCAATCTCCTTCATGAGTACGCCCAATATGTTGAATATTTTGAGGCCATACTTTCCATGCGTCAGGTCAGACAACTGAAATCTGACTACATCATAACTCGGATTCGGATAGGCAAATACATCCGCTTTGGTAGGTTCTTCCGTAAAGATGCGGGTCACCATCGGATGCGTTTTAAACTCGATACTCAGCGGTATTTCGGAATCATTGAGTTCTATCTCTACTAATTGAAGACCTGTTGTCGCAGAAACGAATCGAATATACGATTCAGAGGTAATCAACCTGATGCCGGGAACCAGTGACGTGATATCTCTCCAGAGCATCCCTGTTCTGGTTTCTACTCTTATAGCTCGTTTGATCGATACTTTATGACGGTTTACCTGCTGGACTTCGATGGGTAGATAAAGTGACCCTTCCCCATCAACCACTGTTTCCTCTGCAATGGTAATCGTGATACGACAGGAATCAGGAAGCGATGGCGGAGTCCAGTTGCATGTCATATTCCGTGGCCATGCAAAAACGGTAGTCATCTTTCCCTTGTACGTATAGGACTCTCCCATCACGCCGTTATAGTAAGGCCTATAGGCTGGTGACAACGTAAACGTAAGCCGGGATCCTTCACATACGGGATTATCTTCAATGACCTGAATCACTTCGGTTAGTTTGCCAGTGAGGCGCATGATCGCATCCGTCTGCTTACCATTGACGAGGTTAGCATATGTCTTGCCATCACGATCACCAGACTGAATGATTCTACGGCTGAGTGCATACGGTGCTTTGAGTGTTCGTAAGTCCCATACCTGTGCAGGCCCGGACATGGTCACCACGCGATGATCCGGCAGATAATCCGTGGCATAGTAGAGGGTATCCTCAGCGAACATGGTCCAGTTCATCTGTTGCGCAGTTGACAGCAACCAGCAAATACCAAATACGGCTATGAGTATACCTCTCCTGATCATTGCATCCATTGAAGTCCTACAAATTTAGCGTACTCCCCCTGACGTTGCATCAGCGTAGCGTGATCTCCTGATTCGACGATCTGACCATCCTGTATAACGATAATCTGATCTGCATACTGAATGGTAGACAGTCGATGTGCTATGACAATCGAGGTCCTGCCTTCCATCACGCTGGACAATGCTTCCTGCACCTGACGTTCTGATTTAGAATCCAGTGACGCAGTTGCTTCATCCAGTATCAGGATAGGCGGGTTGGCGAGCAATGCCCTTGCCAACGTCATGCGCTGACGTTCTCCACCGCTCAACGTGCTTCCCCTATCACCCACAATCGTATCATACTGCAGTGGTGTGCTCATGATAAAATCATGTATTTGTGCAATCTTCGCGACTTCGATAACAGACTCCAGTGTCGCATCAGGATTTCCAAAGGCGATGTTGTTGAACAATGTGTCATGGAACAACACGGGGTCCTGGTTGACAATACCCATCAGACTCCGGAGTTGCATCAAATTCAAGTCGCGTATGTCCGTACCATCAATGCGAATACTCCCTTCTGATACATCATGGAATCTGGGTAACAAATCTGCAAGGGTTGATTTACCCGAACCACTCGAGCCTACTACCGCCAGAATCTGACCTTTTGGAATGCGGAGGTTAATATTTTTCAACACCCATTCACCATCTACATTGTACCGGAAGCCAACCTGATCAAGTACAATCTCATGATTGAAGGAATGAATTTCCTTTGCATGATCAGCTTGCTTGATTTCTTCCTTGTTGTCCAGCACTTCATTGACTCTGTCAACGGCTGCCAGGCCTTTCTGGATATGATAATATGCTGATGAAAATGATTTTGAAGGTGCGATGACGTTGAAGAATGCATACAGGAAAGCAAAGAAAGTCTCAGGCTTGATCTCATTCTTAAAAACCAGGAGTGATCCATACCAGAGTAACACTGCAACGATAGTGATGCCAAGGACTTCTGATAGTGGAGATGAAAGATCCCTCCGGTACATGATCCGCGTAAGCAACTTCCTATAAGAATTATTAATCGCGCTGAAACGCCCTTGCTGGTAATCCTGTGCGTTGAAGCCCTGGATAATGCGCATCCCATTCAGGCTTTCTTCCACATGAATCATCAGGCCGGATAATTTCTGCTGAACATCTTTCGACTGGCGTTTGAGATTGCGACTGATCCTGCCCACGATAAAGGCGGTGAAAATGATCAACACAAAAACAAACAGTGTAAGTCGTTCACTGGTGAACATCATAAACGTGATGCTCCCGATAATCACGATGGGCTCCTTGAAAAGAGACTCCATCACATTCAGAATTGAATATTCAATTTCCTGCACGTCCGTGCTGATCCTTGACATCAGGTCTCCTTTCTGACCACGTGTAAAAAAGGCAAGCGGGAGATGCATATATTTCTTGTAGACGGCATCACGGATATCACGAACAATTCCGTTCCTGACCTGTGCCATGAAGACCACTGAGAGATATCTGAAAATATTCTTGAGTAAGAAGATCAGTACAAAAGTGACACATACGATGATGAGTGCTCCCTCTTGTGAATAGGTCTCTACCAAATCACCAAAAACATATTCAAGCCAGGACTGAATATTGTTGATGCTGAAAGGTACCGGTTGCGGAGATGGTTTAACCCTGCCGAATAATATCTGAAAAAAAGGAATGATGATCGGGATGCTGATCACCATGAACAAAGCCATCATGATGTTGGAGAATATATTCAGCAACAACGGCGTCTTGTATGGACGGAGATAAAAAAATAACTGTCGGAGTGGGCTTTGCCCGGCCATGGCCATTAATCTTCCAACTTGAAATTATCCAGGAACCCGGTATGAAAATCACCGGACCTGAACCTTGGATCCTGCATCAGTTTCTTATGAAAAGGGATCGTGGTATTGACGCCTTCTACGATAAACTCATCCAGTGCTCTTTGCATTTTCTTAATACAGTCTTCGCGTGTCGGTGCTTTACATATTAGCTTGGCGATCATGCTGTCGTAGTAAGGTGGTATCGTGTAGCCTGCATACACGTGCGTATCCACCCGCACACCGTGGCCTTTCGGGCTGTGGAAGGAGGTGATAGTTCCAGGGCTTGGCCTGAAGTTGTTGTATGGATCCTCTGCATTGATCCTGCACTCGATGGCATGGCCGTTTGGAAAATAGTTTTTTCCGGAGATCGGAATCCCAGCGGCGACTTTGATTTGCTCCTTGATCAGATCGTGGTCGATGACTTCTTCGGTCACGGGATGCTCTACCTGAATACGGGTATTCATCTCCATAAAGTAAAAATTCTTGTGCTTGTCGACAAGGAATTCAACGGTACCGACTCCTTCGTAATTAATGCATTTGCCTGCCTTGATAGCGGCTTTACCCATTTTATTGCGAAGCGACTCATCCATGAAAGGTGATGGTGATTCTTCGAGGAGTTTTTGATGGCGGCGTTGAATGGAACATTCTCTTTCCGACAGGTGGACAACGTGACCGTGCTGGTCACCAATGATCTGAAATTCTATATGCCGGGGTTCTTCAATAAACTTTTCAATGTAAATACCATCATTGCCGAAGGAAGCTTTTGCTTCCTGTCTGGCTTTATTCCAAAGATCTTCGAGATCTTTTTCTTCCCAGACGATCCGCATACCTTTTCCACCGCCACCTGCGGTCGCTTTCATGATCACAGGGTATCCGATGTCTTTAGCAATCTTACGTGCGTGCGTCACATCCTGCACAAGACCGCCGCTACCTGGTATTACCGGAACACCGGCCTTGACCATCGTTTCTTTAGCGGTGATTTTATCTCCCATCTGGGTGATCATCCAGGGTGTCGGGCCGATAAACTTTACACCGTATTCTTTACAGACCTCAGCGAAATCTGCATTCTCTGCAAGGAAACCATAGCCTGGATGGATGGCATCCGCGTTGGTGATTTCCATGGCGGCCATGATGCGCGGAATACTGAGATAAGAGTCACTTGACTTTGGTGGGCCGATGCATACTGCTTCGTCTGCAAACCGGACGTGAAGGCTGTTTTTATCGGCCGTGCTATAAACGGCCACTGTGCTGATGCCCATTTCTTTACAGGTACGGATGACCCGCAAGGCAATTTCACCCCTATTGGCTATGAGTATCTTTTTAAACATCCGAAATGATCTGGTTAAGGTAAGCGAATGGGTTCGTTACATCGCGTGACGAACTTAATTGATCCTATCCGTTCGGATCTATGAGGAATAACAATTGATCGTATTCGACAGGTGATGCATCTTCAACCATTATTTTGACCACTTTTCCGGCAACTTCGGATTCAATTTCATTGAAGAGCTTCATGGCCTCTACGATACAAACTACAGCGCCAACCTCAATGGTATCACCTGGCTTTACATATACTGGTTTGTCCGAAGAAGCAGAGCGATAGAATGTACCAACGATCGGAGACCGGATCTCAATCAAATTGTCTTTAGCGGCTACTGTCGGAGCGCTCACATTTCCGTCGGCTTCTATTTCTGCAGAGGTGCGGGCATGAGGAGCAGCTGAAGAACTCGCAGGAGCTGAAGTCACCTGAAGAGGAGCGGGTAAGTGCACATAAGAGGGCATACCTTCCTGGCCTGAACGCGATGTCAGATAATATTTTGTCCTCACAGAAAATTGAAGATCTCCTTGCTTATACTTAAACTCAGCAAGTTCTAAGCGATTGATCAGTTTGAGTAACTCTTGTATTTCCTTTGAATCCATAGCAGATAGTTATTTAGCCCTTTCAACATAATTACCGGTGGAAGTATCAATCTTTATTTTCTCTCCGGCATCAATAAACAACGGAACTTTTACTTCAGCTCCAGTCTCCACTGTAGCTGCTTTGAGCGTATTGGTGGCTGTATCTCCGCGCAATCCTGGTTCAGTATAAGTCACCTCCAAGATAACATATTGGGGTAATTCAACAGACAGTGGTGTTTCCAATGCAGCATGAATCAGAATTTCCACCTCGAGACCTTCCTTCATCAGGTTGGCATTTTCGATCATGGATTCTTGTACACTGACCTGCTCAAAGGTTTCGTTGTTCATAAAATTATACCCCATGTCATCGCTGTAGAGGTATTGGAATTTCCGGCGCTCTACTCTTACATCATTGATGGTGTGACCGGATTGAAAGGTATTGTCCACAACCTTTCCTGTGGTGAGACTTTTCAGTTTTGTCCTGACAAAGGCGTTTCCCTTGCCGGGCTTAACATGCTGAAAATCAACTATATAATAAATGTCATTATTGTATTCAAGGCAGAGTCCTTTTTTGATGTCTGTGGTGGTAGCCATAAAGAATGGATTAATGAACTTTGATAAAATGAGGGCGCAAATATAAGGCTTTTTGACCGCCTTAGTCACGGTTGGATGAAACCCCGAAAAAGTGATCGTCTAGTACGCCCAGGTCCAGAGGCTGGCGCCCCAGGTGTATCCTCCACCAAAGGAGGTCAGGATCACTTTGTCACCTGGCTTAAGCTGATCTTCCCATTCCCATAGACAAAGCGGTATGGTGGCAGAAGTTGTATTTCCATATTTCTGGATATTGACCATCACCCGTTCCATTGGAAACTTGAGATAATCTGCTACTGCCTGGATAATACGGAGGTTAGCCTGGTGAGGCACCACAAACCGAATGTCATCAGGACTGAGATTGTTGCGTTTCAGTATTTCGTTTACAGCTTCTGCCATGCCTCTGACAGCGGCTTTGAATACCGGCTTACCATCCTGAAAGAGATAATGCCATTTATTGTCCACGGTCTCATGTGTAGGCGGGTTTCTGGAACCTCCTCCTTTCATATGCAGAAACTCAGCTCCTACTCCATCGACCCGCATCCATGAATCCTGTAAACCAAATCCCTGATCGTTGGCCTGAAGCAATACAGCTCCGGCAGCATCTCCAAACAAGATACAGGTAGATCTGTCTGTATAATCTGTGATCGTAGACATCTTGTCAGCTCCTACCACGATGACATTTTTATAGGCGCCAGACTCGATAAATTTTGCTCCTGTAGTGGCTGAAAACAGGAAGCCTGAGCAGGCCGCCTGGATATCATACGCAAAGGCGTTTTTAGCTCCGATATTATAGCAGATCAGTGTACCCGTGTCCGGGAAAAAATAATCCGGTGTCACGGAAGCGCAGATCAGGAGGTCAATATCCAGGGGAGACAAACCGGTTTTATTAAGCAGACCCTGGACAGCTTCAGTTGCCATATAGGAAGTGGCTTTCTCAGGATCACGGAGAATATGTCGCTCTTCGATACCGGTGCGAGCTTTTATCCATTCGTCATTGGTGTCAACCAGGGTCTCGAGGGCCTTATTGGTCAGGACATCTTCCGGGATATAACCATAAACACCGGTAATGGCTGCGCGTATTTTTGACATTGGGCAAAAAATTTAGGACGGCGAAGGTAGGCATTTCTATACATCTGATGCTGAATCTTAACGGTTTGTGTCCATATTGAATAACAGGGCGTTTCAGTTGTTTTGGTATGGTTTTTGTACTATAAAAAGATAATTTACAAGATTTTATAAATTACGTTTAACTTTAATATCATGAAACTGTACCTATTATCCCTGCTTTTCCTTTGGAACTCTGGTTCCACGAAAACTCCTAATTTCTATCCTTCTTATATCACGGCCAAAGAAGCCTCGAAAAACTACCAGAAGGATTTACTGATTTTCTTTTCGAAGCAATCCTGCTCTCAATGTGAAACCGTATGGGGCACCTTTGAAAAAGACCAACTTGCAACGAAAATCTTCATCTCCACCATGATTGACGCCCAGGATTTTGATGGCGCCGTACTGCTGGATAAATACGGACTCAACTCGGCACCTTCATGGGTCATCCTTGATTATGAAGGCAACTTGAAGCAAAAATGGACAGGCGAATGGAAAAACCCCCATGTAAGGCCTGACCCGTCTGCGCCAGTCGAACAGGCAAAACCAGAGGCAAAACCAATGCCCGTATTCAAGGCAACAACTGCAACACAACCCGCTTCAAAACCAGCGGCAAAGGAAACGTCTACCCCAGCGCCATTTACGGTCATCGAAAAACCTATATCCGCTGCAACGCCTGCAGAGCCTAAAACAGAAACTATGGCTTCAGGCTTTGTCCTTCAGGCAGGCTATTTTGGTTCAGAAGCCAATGCGCAAAAGCTTGTCAATGACCTCGCTGCAAAAGGATATGAAAAGTATATGATTAAGACAACCGTACAAAATGGGACAACCTATTACAGAGTTATTTCTCCCGGGTTTGCTTCCGAAGCTGACGCTGTTAAAGTAGTAGAGGCTCTTTCAAGATCAGGCATCAAGGCAACTATTAAAAAGATGACTGAAATATAGCAATACCCTTTCAAAACAAAAGGGAGTGCCGTTGCAGGAGTTTGCTCCTGCAACCACGTCAATACGTAACGAAAATCCTAAAAAGAATACAACTATAAGAATCCCATTAGGAATTCTCATGGTCGCAGGAGCAAACTCCTGCATCGGCAAAAGGAATTCCCATGGTCGCAGGAGCAAACTCCTGCATCGGCAAAAGGAATTCTCATGGTCGCAGGAGCAAACTCCTGCAACGGCAAAGCAGGAACCAACATTCCTGCTTTTTCATTTTTCGCCATTAGCACGATACCTTTACATCAAATACCAAACACTTTGTCGACAACCTTATTACTCAGACGAATTTCCATGTTGGCGGGTATCCTGCCAGAAGGCGTATTACGATTAAAGGGTCGTGAAATGTCGGAATTTAAAGACTTGCCGAATGCCTTTCTCTTGATAGAAGATGGCAAGATTGTTCAATTCGGACCGGATCATGAGTGCCCTGTCGAACGCGCGGATACTATAATTAACTGTTCAGGAAAAATGGTCTTACCTGCCTTTTGCGATAGCCATACACATTTGGTTTTTGCGGCCTGGCGAGAAAATGAATTTGTCGACCGAATCAAAGGGATGAGCTATGAGGAGATTGCCAATCGTGGCGGTGGCATACTGAATTCTGCAGCAAAACTCCAGGCGGCTTCAGAAGATCTGCTTTTTGAACTGGCCACCGAGCGCCTCCATGAGGTGATGCATATGGGCACTGGTGCTATCGAAATCAAGAGCGGGTATGGACTGACGGTGGAGAGTGAGCTAAAAATGCTGAGGGTGATCCGTAGGATAAAGGATCTGAACCTGCTTCCAATCAAAGCAACCTTCCTGGGGGCTCATGCCATGCCTACCTTGTTTAAATCGAACAGACCAGAATACATCCGGCTGCTAACGGAGGAGATGCTACCACAGATTGCTGAGCAGGGACTTGCTGATTATGTGGATGTATTCTGTGATAAGGGATTTTATACCGTTGCAGAAACAGACCAGATCCTGGAAGCAGGTGCAAGGTATGGCCTAAAGCCAAAAATCCATGCCAATGAGCTGGACTATTCAGGTGGTATCCAGATGGGCGTCAGGCATCAAGCTGTTTCTGTGGATCATCTCGAATACACTGGTCCTGAAGAAATTGCGTCACTTGCTTCAAGTAATACCATAGCTACCATTTTGCCTTCTACGGCGTTCTTTCTTGGCTTACCCTATGCTCCCGCCAGGAATATGATTGAAAACAACCTTTGTGTGGCACTCGCCAGCGATTATAATCCTGGATCTTCACCTAGTGGGAATATGTCTTTCATACTTTCCCTCGCCTGTGTGAAGCTTAAGATGCTCCCTGAAGAAGCCTTCAATGCACTGACGATCAATGGGGCTGCTGCTATAGAGATAAGTGACAAGGTCGGCAGTATAACTGCTTCGAAATCAGCAAATCTTCTGATCACAAAACCAGTCTCGAGTCTGGCATATCTACCCTACTCCTTTGGGGCCGGTTGGATTGAGAAGGTGATTATTGGGGGGAAGGTGATTTGACCTTCGAGGGATTGATTTCTTTTGCCAGGGGCGAATTGCATCCGCCTGTGACAAAAGAAATCCGGTTAATTGGGGGCGGATGCAATACGCCCCCGACTATGGCAAAAATAAGGCCGCTGGATGGCGTTCTCGCCGCCAGCCTGGAGGATTCCCAAGGGTATTCTGTTTGGTATTTCGGTGGGTATTACGGCAGTTGGCGGAGAGAACGCCATCCAACGGCATTTCGTCAGGAATGGTCGCTGGTTTTGCGGTGGTCGTTGGAGCAAACTCCAACAACGGCAGGGCCGATTTTATGTCGAGAAATCTATACTTTTAAGCCACAGGTTATCGTTAACCAGTCGTCCTGACCCTCAGGCAGCCTTTCCAGGTCATCAGGAATCTTAATAACCAGCCCAGCTCCCTTTAGAAAATAAATGGAAACCCCGACCTCAAAGCCGAATTGAAACACTATTTTTGCGCCAACATATTATAGAAATTACTCATACTATCACGATTGAATGGAAAATCTGCATGCTAAGCACATAAGAAGATGGGTTTGCCTCCTCACTGTTTTCGCCGGATTTTCGATTCATACCGGCTTTTCTACTGCCCTGATCTCAGCCTGCGATGTATCCCCTGCTTCCACAAAAGGTATGGATCCGGTAATCTTCAGCTTTGGCTGTATTGATGGTGCGCCCGGCGATACCATCTGTATTCCGGTCACCGTAGAAAACTTTAATGATATCGTTATCGCACAGTTTGAGATTTACTGGAACAGCAGTGTACTGGACTATATAGAAATCTCAAACCCCGGCTCTCCAAGTGTTAATGTGAATGCGGATTTTAACCTCTCCGGGCCGAATGCACTGAAATTTATACCTCTGGGCTTTCCAATAGCTGGTGAATCATTACCCGATGGTACGGTTCTCTTTGAAATCTGTTTCCGGATTATTGGTTTTCCTGACTCGACCAGCTGTGTCGGGATCAGTCCTTATTTTGATTTTGAAGTTGCAGATATCAATGGTGTGATCCCTTCAGATTCGGTCAATTGTTGCATGACAGTGGACAATGCAGTAACGCTGGTTGCATTTGTTTCAAGTTGTGGTCCGGCCATAGCAGGTGGGAATGGAACTATTGATGTAACAGCCTACGGTGGCACTGCTCCATATACCATCACAGGGGTGCCTGGCGGACCATATGTCATACCTATAGAAGGCGGAAGCACCTTACTCAATGCTCCGGCTGGCACCTACAACGTTTTAGTTACCGATGGGCTCGGGAATTCTGTAATGTACACTACAGACATAGCTGCCCTCGAACTGGGTGTCACCACCCGCCCAAGGGATCCGACATGTTATAAATTTGAAAACGGAACGATTTGGATCAAACCGACAGGAGGTTCAGAACCGTATAGTTATATATGGGAGAACCTTAACGATCCTACACTTGCAGGCTCGGGTTTTATACGCAATCTTGGAGACTCCTCATTAGTTACCAGTTTGCCTGATGGACTTTATCAGATCCTCGTTGAAGATAACAATGGCTGTTCAGTGGAAGTCACTGTCACCTTAAATGACAACCCTTTTATTATAGATATCGAGGACCTTGTCAACGCCACGTGTGTAGGTTCAGAAAACGGACTGATCGATATCAATGTCTCCGGAGCTACACCTGACATCGATGGTAATTACACCATCGAAGGAAATATAAACGGAACGGGTTTCATGATTTCGAGTAACATGGTGAGTATTGGATTACTGAATCCCGGAGATTACGAGATCACGATATCTGATAATGTATCACAATGTGATACGATTTTCGAATTCACTATTGGATATTCTGATACCATCACCTCGAGTATTATAGTCACTGATCCCCTATGTGCAGGAGGCCTTGACGGCAGCATCTCCATTCATGGCCTGACCAATGGTGTACCAGGTCCTTCTTATAGTTACACTGTCTACGAAAACGGAGTCCAGGTTACATCGGTCAGCAACATCGGAGGCACTTTTAATTACAGTCCGCTCTCACCGGGAGATTATACACTGATTGTAGAACAAGGCAGTTGTCTTTCCGATTCAATTTATTTTACCATTGATGATCCTGCGCCAATGATCATCAATGTCGTCGGATCAACACCTGACAATTGTATCATGACCGGATCAGGAGATATTTGGTTTTCGATCATGAACGGATCAGGTTCATATACATTGGATGCTGGTGCTGGGTTCCAGGATACAGATACTTTGTTTAATCTTAATTCAGGAAATTATACGCTTACCGTTACGGATGACAATACAAATTGTACTGCAACATTGCCTTTTACAATTTCTTCTTTTGATGATAATGAGGAGGCAGATATCACCTTCCAGTTTATTGGTACACCATGTGATGGGGGGACCGTCACGTTATTATATCAGGGAGGAGCATTACCAAATGGTGCAGGTGTAACCTGGAGCAATGGAGATGTGGGCCCAACGATTACAATTGATCAAACCGATACCCTCAGCGTAAATCTGCTATTGGGTCCACCAATCTTTTGTATCCTCAATGACACAGTCCATATCCAATGTATGCTGGAACTTGAGCTTGACATCACTGTAGTCCAGCCTCTATGTGGAGAAGGCGCAGATGGAGGCCCATACACAGGAACAGTGATTGTTGATACTGCAAATGCAACTGCACCTGTCACCTGGATATGGTCATTCCCAGATACGACAACTACAGGTATTTATTCAGGCCTTGCCCCAGGAAGATATTATGTCACAGTAACAGATGGACTTGATTCAACTGCTGTTGATAGTTTTGATATCATAGCGCCTAACTCTTTAACACTTGCATTTAGCAATATAGACAGCACCTCATGTCCGGAGATTTGCGATGGAGCAGTCAGGATTGTTCCTGGCAATGGTGATCCAACATTAGATTACCAAATCTATTGGGACCCGATCAATCCAATGGCGGATACCGGAGTGTTTTTTAATATCAACGGTTTATGTGCCGGCTTCAATGTATTCACTGTTTCACAG
>JANNSS010000315.1:0-3744 GCA_031402955.1 Saprospiraceae bacterium | reverse complement strand
ATCCTTCCGAAGCCCATCCATGAAGGGACTCCGAAAAAATCCGTTTTGTAATGCGGCAAGATATATACTTTTTATTTATATATAATCATGCTATATGAAATTAAATTTGGTAAAAGAGCGAAATATTGAAATCCGACCCTTAGCATTCTCCCAATGTAGTCATTCAAAACCGATGATAAAAATTAGTTTTTTTAAGGAAATTCTAATCTGATTTGACTTGATATAACATCTCAAGTCCCCTTTAGGGGATTTAGGGGCAAATGAATCACTGGATTTGAGGGCAAGTATCTAAGGTGATTTAGTCGCGATTCGTAGAACTCCATCGCCACCCTTATTGTTATTTCGTATTCTTGGCACACCAACTATACTAACCTACTAAGCTCCTAAGCGACTAAGCACTTTATAACCATGACATACGATAACTTTACCATCAACGCCCAGGAAGCCATTCTGGCAGGACAACGACTAGCTGCAAGCCTGCAGCAGCAGACAGTCGATACGACACACATGATCAAAGGGATATTGGAAGCCAGCGAAGACAGCGCTAAGTTCCTCTTTCAGAAAGTTGGGGTCAGTGTCCCTCAACTTATCAAAGCCCTGGATGAATCGATCCAAACGTATCCTAAGGTCTCCGGATCGGACAAGCAATATCTGACAGATACCAGCAACAAAGCGCTCAGCGAAGCCAAAAAGTTCTTGCCTGAGTTCGGTGATGAGTTCATCTCCACAGAGATCATGCTGCTCGGCATCATGAAAGGCAGCAGCAAAGGCGCCCAGATTCTCAAAGACCAGGGCGCCACACTCGAAGGCCTCAAAGCCGCTATCAAAGAACTGAGAGGCGGAAGAAAGGTTAGCGACCAGAATACAGAGAATCAATATAACGCGCTGAAGAAATTCGGTATCCACCTCAACCAGAGAGCTCTCGATGGTAAGCTGGATCCAATCATCGGTCGCGACGAAGAGATCAGACGCATCCTGCACATCCTCTCCCGACGCAAAAAGAACAACCCGATCCTCATCGGTGATGCAGGCGTCGGAAAGACCGCCATCGTCGAAGGTATTGCATGGCGTATTGTGAAGAAGGATGTTCCAGAAAATCTGCTGACCAAGCAAATCTATGTCCTCGATATCGCAGCCCTCATCGCTGGCGCCAAATTTAAAGGTGAATTTGAAGAAAGGATAAAAGCCGTGATCGAAGAAGTGAAAAGCTCCAATGGCGAAATCATTCTCTTCATTGATGAGATCCACACGCTGATTGGAGCAGGCGGTGGAGGTGGCGCTATGGACGCAGCCAACATTCTGAAACCAGCCCTTGCCAGAGGTGAACTTCGTACGATCGGTGCAACAACAGCCGATGAATATCAAAAATATTTTGAAGCCGATAAAGCACTCGTCAGGAGATTCCAGACGGTGTTTATCGATGAGCCTTCAGTAGAAGATACCATTTCAATTCTTCGTGGTATTCAGGATAAATATGAGGTGTATCATAAAATTGCCATCCTGGATGAAGCACTCGTGGCTGCAGCAGAATTATCACACCGCTATATTGCTGACCGTCACCTGCCTGATAAGGCAATCGATTTGATCGATGAAGCCGCCGCCAAACTTCGCCTCGAACTCGACAGCCTTCCCGAAGAGATCGATCAGGCCGACCGCAAACTACGTCAACTCGAAATCGAACGCGAAGCCGTCAAGCGCGAAAAAGATGACAAGAAACTAAAGGTCATCACAGAGACCATTGCCAATACGCAGGAGAAACTGGATACATTAAAAGCCACCTGGAAAAACGAAAAGGAACTGGTGGATTCCATCCAGAATATCCGTAAGCACATAGATGAACTCGAACACGAAGCAACTGTTGCCGAACGAGAATCCAATTATGAAAAAGTCGCGAAGATCAGGTACGGAGAATTGGTCGCTGAGAAAGCAAAACTGACTGAAGCCGAAACAAAATTACATGCCATACCCAGGGACAGCCGCTTTACGAACGAAGAAGTAACTGCGGATGATATCGCCGAGGTCGTCTCCCGCTGGACTGGAATTCCGCTGCAGAAGATGATGCAGAGTGAAAAGGAAAAGATGCTTCATCTTGAAGAAGAAATCGGCCAACGTTTGATTGGTCAGGCAGAAGCGGTGAAGTCTGTTAGTAATGCCGTGCGCAGAAGCAGGGCAGGCCTTCAGGATCCTAATAAGCCGATTGGTTCATTTATTTTCCTCGGGCCGACAGGGGTTGGAAAAACTGAATTAGCAAAAGCACTGGCTGAAGTATTGTTTGACGATGAAGCTGCCATCACGCGTATTGACATGAGCGAATATCAGGAGAAGCATGCAGTGTCACGCCTTGTTGGTGCCCCTCCGGGATATGTTGGCTATGATGAAGGCGGTCAATTGACAGAGGCTGTTCGACGCAGACCTTATTCCATCGTCTTGTTAGATGAAATTGAAAAAGCACATCCGGATACGTTCAACGTCTTGTTGCAAGTCTTGGATGATGGTCGATTGACAGACAATAAAGGCCGTGTAGCTAATTTTAAAAACACCATCGTCATCATGACGTCCAATATGGGCTCCGATGTCATACTCGAAAACTTCGAAGATCTCGAAGCCCTTGGTGAAGGACAAAGAGCAGATATCATCGCGACGACCAAAGAAGAAGTCTTCAACCTCCTGAAAGAAACACTGCGACCAGAGTTTCTCAATCGTATCGATGACAAGATCATGTTCCTTCCACTCTCCAAGGAGGAGATCAAGAAGATCGCCTTGTTATTGCTCAAGAAAATTAAAAAGAACCTCGCCAACCGCGAGCTTAATCTCGAGATCAGTGACAAAGCATTAAACCTCCTTGCTGACCTTGGTTATGATCCACAGTTTGGCGCCCGTCCTCTGAAAAGAGTAATTGAAACCGAGCTTGTCAATGAGTTGGCTGTGCAGGTGCTCTCTGGTCAGTTTTCAGAAGGTGATACGATCTATGTCGATGCAGACAACAAAGGTTTTGTGTTTAGCGAAGAAGGCTACAAAGGCGATGGCTCTGCTCCACCGAGCGGCAAAGGCGCAAAGGACACCGCCGCCAAGCGGGAGCAAACACTTGATAAACTAAAGAAAGCAACGAAGGAAGTTGATGATCTGGTGAAGGATATCAAGGAAGATGATGATGACGATAATGAGGAGAAACAAACGGAGTTGGAACCGAAGAAATGATGCACATCCTGCATTTCAATTTAAAAAAGTAGGGGCTCAAAATATTGAGCCCCTACTTTTTTAAATTGAAATGCTCCTTGCTCCTTGCTCCATGCTCCTTGTTTATTTCACCCTACCCGGATTTTCTTTCAAAAAAGATTTCCACCCTCCCTTCTTCGAGGACACAGGCCTACCTGCCTGATAGTGGTGACACACCGCCACTGACAAGGCATCCGTTGCATCAAGTGCAAACTTACCGGGCTCGATGTTGAGCATACGACATAACATATCGGCTACTTGTTCTTTGGCAGCATTACCATTGCCGGTCACGGATTGCTTGACTTTCTTCGGTGAATATTCGGTGATCGTAAGACCCATGGTCATGCCGGCCGCCATAGCCACACCTTGTGCCCTTCCGAGTTTCAACATTGACTGGACATTCTTTCCAAAGAAAGGCGCCTCAATGGCCAACTGTGTAGGCAGGTATCGTTCGATGATCTCCTGGATCTCCAGGAAGATTTCCTTTAGCTTATCCGTATGCTCACCCTTATCTTTGAGATGCAGTAC
>JANNSS010000314.1:0-52781 GCA_031402955.1 Saprospiraceae bacterium | reverse complement strand
TTGCTTTTATCACTGCATGGATTGCTGTCAAGGTATTTTTGAAACTGGTGGAGAGCTATGGCTTTAAGCATTTTGGTTATTACCGGATTATTATTGGCGTCGTCTTCCTGATCTGGATGAACTGATGAAAAATTCCTGATGTCGAAGATTATTCGATTGAACGCTTATTGGCTTATATGCTTATAAGCTTATTTACTTTATAACCTACCAACATATAAACTCATAAGCCTATAAGCTATCAACTCATCAACCAATAAGCCTACAAGCTCATAAGCCAAAAAATCTACCCGTTTACATTTTCACGACCTGGATCACTTTGCGCTGACCATCTGCAAGGATGTGGAATAGGTATATGCCAGGAGGATAGTGGAGCGAAAATGGAATCGATTGCACTTGCTGAAAAGTGATGAATTCCAATTGTCTTCCATAGACATCCGTCATTTTCAACTGTACACTTTCCCGAAGTGTAGACAATTCAATGAGGATATCCCCCTGAGTTGGATTTGGAAAAAGCCTGATACCCGATTGGGAATCTGGTTCATTCGAGGACACCAGGATGAGCTCTACACAGACCGAGGTATCAACACAACCATTAAGTGTTACAATCACGGCGTATGTCCCACTACTTGCAGGAAAAAATGATTGGTCCACCGCATCCGGGATCAGTGTATTCGAATTACAGTCCATCCATTGATATGCGGCGCTATCCTGCCGGGCAGATAGGGAATTGTCATTGATCGTAATGTTACGGTCAGGACCAAGAATCATAAGATCCAGGGTGACCACACTGTCGCATCCGGCGGCATTGGGTACAACAAAGGTGTATGTTCCGGAGTCATCAAACGTTTGCTCACCATTCGGAGTTGTATAAGAAAAACATGTCTCCACCACTTCTGATCCTGAGGAGGAATGAAGGATCGTCAAATGGAGAATGACTAAACTATCACACCCATTTGTACCCGCGAATATCTGGATATAGTCTCCTGATAAAGTCAACACCCCACCAGTAGTCACAAGGCTGTCACAAGCTGTTTCTGTGCGTTCAGTTTCCGATGGATGGACAATGGTCAGTTGAATCGAGATGACGCTATCACAACCATGCACATCCGGCATCGTGTATAGATAAAAGCCGGAAGAGTTATAGACATTTCCCAATGGATCTTCATATTGATTACACTCCGTCCGTGTATCGGTGGTTTCGCTGCTGTGATAAATGGTAAGATTATAAAAGACCAGACTATCACATCCATCCCTATTGGTCAGTAATTCCATGTATTCACCTGATTGAGTCCAGGTTTGCTGTCCATTTGGTGTGGTGAAGCTATCACAACTTGCGTTGGTGACTTGAGTTTCATCACGAACATTAATGGTGAGGACCACTGTGATAATGCTATCACATCCTATAAAAGATGAGAGCGTATCCAAATAAGTGCCTGTGGAAGTCCAAACCGCTTCCCCATCTGGAGATAGCATGCTGTCACAGGCTGTAGCCTCGAAGAATGAATATACCGCAGGGCAAATATTGATGCTGGCAAGGAAAAAATCATCAGCGTCATTGGAACTCAATGAAAACTCATCAGCTGATGGATCGGCATCTATCTTTTGCGTAAACGATCCGGCAATGTAATAGCGAGTTGCCTCATAATGTGCTATTGCGTGACCAGCATCCGATCCCACTCCACTGATTTGATCCATCTTTCCAAAGTCACCATTTGAATTCAAGGTGAGCGCGAAAATATCCTCTTCACCGGTGACTTGGGCCCAGGAAGTCGTCGGATTCCCGGGATAGAAATCTGCATACCCTTTAAAATAGCCGGTAACAAGGATATTTCCATAGTTATCTGCGCTGATATCAATCCCTTTATCGTTCTCCTCTCCCCCAAAATTGCGTGCCCAAATAAAAGTGCCGGAAGGCGAGAGTTTTACAACATACCCATCATCCTCTCCCTCGGAAGACAAGAAGGAGGTAAAAGTACTTGGATTGAAATCCACATTACCGCTAAACATCCCGGTCAAAAGAATATTGCCTGGAGCATCCATGTGTATGCCATTGACTTCGTCATTTTCATTTCCTCCGATCCGTAAGGAACGGATATGATCTCCCTGACCTGTATATGTAGCTATAAAAATATCTTCCAATCCATGTGCAGTCAAAGTGGCATCATCAGGTTTTGGATTGAAATCAACAGATGCAGTAAAATGACCTGCCACCCATACATTTCCTGTGAGTGTCACGGTCACTCCACGCCCGGCATCCGAGCCGGGGCCACCAAAACCATGGACCCAAATCAATTCTCCTTCCGGAGTATACTTGGCAAGAAAAATATCTTCCATTCCATTACTGGCCTGGGATGAGACGCCACTTGTTGGATCGAAATCTGCTGATCCTTCAAATAGACCAGTTACAAAAATATTATTCGCGGCATCTGTCTTCACTGACCGGATTTCATTGAATCCATCTCCGTTAATTTGAATCGCCCAGATAAATTCACCGTTTGCATCAAGCTTGGTGATATAAGCATCACCATCCACGCCTGCAGATAAGGGAAATACATTTGGGCCCGGATCAAAATCAGCAGTTTCATGAAATGAACCAGTCACGATCACATTGCCCTCCCGGTCCATAGCAATGCTATTAGCGTGATCCGTTCCGTGACCTCCGATTCGCTTAGCCCAATGCACTTCACCGGAAGGTGAAGTCTTGGAAATAAAAATATCATCGGCACCAACAGAAGACAGAATGTGTCCATCATTGTCTGGATCAAAATCAACGGAATTTTGATAGTTGCCGGTCATGAAAATATTTCCTGCAGCATCCACGACCATATCTGTAGCCGCGCTTGATCCGACACCTCCTATACTATAAGCCCAGTCCAATGTATGTGTAGAATGCAGCGGATTAGCCGTTAGGTTTCGTCGGCATAAAATTTCAGTATCGCCGAAACGACTTTCAGTCCATGCAGCAACTACAAGCGAATTCTCTACACAAACAGTTGAATGCCCCGAAAATCCCGCTTCGACCGAGAGTTGTCTCTTTGGCGTCCAAGCAACACCACCATCCGTTGAAAAACGTGATTCCACTTCCCAATTCGTAGCCACATCAGTAAGTTCATGCCAGGTCAAAAAAGCAAATGCACCTTCCATGGCAATCTTTGGCTCTAATGACTCTCTCGGTGAATTGGTCAACCGGATGTTTTGTGACCATGTATCTCCATTATCAACTGAACGAAGACCAAAAATTTCCGCATTGCCTTCCTGTAGATCTGACCAGACGATGATGATGGTTTTACCCATGGCTACAGCGGATGGAAAATTTGATTTAGAATTATTATTGGTCAGGCGCCGATCGGCACCCCATATCAGGCCACCGTCTGTCGAACGTTTGTAATAAATCTCCTCATTCCCATTCCGATTGTCCTGCCATACGACATGTATATCATTGTCCATGGAGGATACTGAAGCGTTAATAGAGTTTCCACTATTATTTGTCAACCGTACCTGACCACCCCAACTCAGACCAAAATTGAGAGAACGGCAGTAGAAAACTTCCTCATCTTCAAAACGGGTGTCAGTCCAAACAAGATGTATAACTGGTCCTGAAACAGATAGGGAAGGAAACCCGGAATCAAAAGGATCATTGGTGATGCGTGTTTCATCAAACCAGGTGGTGCCACCATCAGGAGAATTCCGGAAATAGATATCATCATGCCCGTTACGCTGATCTGTCCAGGCGACATGCACTTCATTATTCCAGACCGCAATCGTCGGATAACCTGAAAAACTTCCATTATCAGTCGTCAGTTGTACAGCCGTTTGCCAGGTTGTCCCGCCATCAATAGATCGCTGGTAGTATACCTCCCCTTCCAAACCCCGTTCATCAGTATACACCAGATGGACAACGTCTCCATTGGCTGCCATGGCATTGGCATTATTGAAGGAAGTGTAAGAATTTCCTGCCGAATTGGTGACCCGGGTCTCAAAATTGAATTGTGCCGATAACCCCAGAGGTAGCAGGAGTATAAGCGTCAGGGTGGTTGGTTTCATGTGTGTGTGATTTCAATTTTAATATGTCAAAGGCAAATAATATATAAATCCTTCTATTAGAAAAGGATTGGGCGGGAGTTATGGCTTCCGTTGGATCAAAAATCCATTACGGTGAGGGTAAAAATTAAAACAATTCTTTTCGCAAAAAGATGTCATTTTGACCTCAGGAACTAAACTTACAAAATATTTCGCTTTTAGGAGGTATGCCGGCTTCGCTATATAATGAGATGACAAAGAAAACCTGTAAGGTCGAATTGTCTCGCCCGTCAATTCTCCTTTTGGAGTGCGGTAAACCTATTACTTCGACTCAGTACAAGAAACCCATCAACTCATAAGCCTATAAGCAAAAAAAAGAGCCGGACATCGTCCGACTCTTTTTAATGTGACCCCGGCAGGGCTCGAACCTGCGGTCCTCCCGACACGCATGCTTTCAAGGAAAGCGAGTGCGTCGGGATGCTCTACCCAGCTGAGCTACGGAGTTGATCTACGGAATTGATCTACGGAATTGAAGTTGGGGTAAAAATAAAAACGGGGCTGTACGCCCCGTGATATTGAGTGTCCCCGCCAGGATTCGAACCTGGGGCCCGATGATTAAGAGTCATCTGCTCTACCAGCTGAGCTACGGAGACATTTATATTTTATTTTCAAATCCGAGCTTCCTCGAACCTGCGGCCCCCCGTACGGGTGCTCTACCAGCTGAGCTACGGAGTCATTCTGGTATTTTGGGATGGCAAAGATAATTTTTTTTATGCCCATCCTATACCTCCCCAGAAAGGGATTATTTCCATCTCCATCTTTATACAACTAGTTCAAAATCAAGGATTTGATTTTTGAAAACTCTCTACCACCTCCCACCCTCCTATCCCTATCGGTGATACTCAAATCGGAAATGGCCTGATTTAAAATTTCCACAGGAAATGAAAACGCCGCTGGATGGAGTTCTCTCCGCCAGCAGGAAGATTCCAATTCAGGATTCCAGTTTAGGATTCCTTTGGATATTCATTCTGAGTAATCATTGGTTGGCGGAGAGAACTCCATCCAACGGCCCGTGGCCGATTATACTTCGGTATCCATGGGGAGAAAGGAACGAAAAAATGAAAAAAAACTAAAATCCGCTACCCCATTTTGTCCAATCCCAATATCTCAATCGTTACAGGTTATCTTTTAACCTATTCTAACATTTAAATCACGAAACATGACAAACAAAGAAAATTCACTCAACTGGTTTGAAATTGCTGTATCCGATATCAAACGCTCAAAGAAATTCTATGAATCCGTCTTTGAAATTGAAATGCATTCCCAGGAAATGATGGGTATGCAAATGGCTTTTTTCCTTCGGAGGATATGAATGGAAAAGTTTCCGGTGGATTGGTGCAAGGACCAATGCACAAAAAAGGATGGCGAAATCATCCTCTGCGAGGACCAGGATACTGCACGCTGGGATAAGGAACTAATCGCTCAAGGGGTAAATTATTTAAACCGTTCCTCAGGAGGCAAGCAAGTCACGAAGTATCATCTCGAGGCAGCCATTGCCTATTGGCACACTCACAAGGAGGACACCCATGAAAAATGGGAAAACATACTGCAACTCTACAATCGCTTGTTGCAGATGGAGTATTCACCCATCGCTGCACTCAACAGAACCTATGCGCTCTCAAAAGCCAACGGAAAAGAGGAAGCTATCGTGGAAGCAGAAAAATTAAATCTGGACACAAACCATTTCTATCATTCCCTGCTTGCCAACCTGTATGAAGATATCGAACCGGAAAAGGCATTGGATCATCTTCGAAGGGCATGGACGCTGGCGAGAAACACAAGCGATAAAGTCCTGCTGGCTAAAAAAATTAGTTCAGCCACCGGCAAGCAATAGTTTCGCTTGATTGTCTGATAAAACAAAATATCAACTCCGGTGTTAGGGATTAAATGTTGAAAATCCTCTACTCCATTTTATTGCTCATCCCTCTCGGGGGGATGGCACAGGAAAGCCAGTCCGGGAATTGGCTTATGTATTTTGGTAACCAGAAGATCAACGATCGCTGGAACTGGCACAATGAAATACAATACCGCAATTATAATTTCGCCGGCGATCTCGAACAACTCCTCCTGCGCACCGGGATCGGATACAACCTGTCACCCAATAACAATAACCTCCTGCTCGGCTACGCCTATGTTCATGGCGAACCCTATATAGCCGGAACTGATGCGAAAACCAATGTGAACGAACACCGGATCTTCCAGCAATTTATCTCAAGACAACAATTTGGTCGCTTCTACCTCCAACACCGCTACCGGATTGAAGAACGCTTTATCGAAGAAGATTTTAAAATGCGATTCCGTTATTTCCTGGGAATTAATGTACCCATAAATAAGAAGGAGATGGTCACTAACGCCATTTACTTGTCCGTCTACAATGAAATCTTTCTCCAGCCGAAATCCCCGGTGTTTGACCGGGACAGGATTTATGGGGCTATAGGATTTGTGTTCAGTAAAAATTTAAAGGCTGAAGCGGGCTGGATGACCCAACTCCTTGAAAGCAGACATCGCGGACAATTCCAGATTGCCCTATTTAATACTATGCCATTAAGAAATCCTGCTAAGGAATAGGTGGAAATGAGATCACCTCCAACAAACACCTTTACCTAAAAGGATGAAAAAAGAACTTTGGGTTCTTCTATTTGAAAGTGGACGGTTTATTTTACTTGTTCGGGCTATCCAAGGCGCCAAAAACCATCTGCTCCAGAAACCGGATGATATCCTCTTCTTTCTTCTCTTTTCCAAAATCAGTAAGCGATGGCAGATGATGCATATAATAATATTGGGAATGCGCCATTTCGATCAAGGTGCTCGATAAAGAAAAAGGAAATGAATATTTTGGATTATACGCTTTTATAAACCCAGCGATCACCGCACAAAGATCCTTGAAGGGCTGAAACAACTTGTCTTTGTTATCCTCTTCCACATGCTTGGTCAGCCAGGACTTAGCCCCATCAGACATCACGATGTCATGCAACAATTTTTCATTGATGTGTCCTGTAGCAATATCATCCTCAACACGGGTTGCAAGTAGCCTTATGGCCATTTGTATTTTGGTTTTTGGACCGGGAATGTTTTTAGTTTCAAGCCCTAGCCTGTACTCCTGCCAGCTCCAGTACCAGTCGACCAGGTAAAGTAACAGTCGATGCTTGTTTTCGAAATATCGGTATATCCCTGCTTCGGTAGTCCCGATTTCCCTGGCAAGCTTTTTAAACGTAAATGATTCAAATCCAATATGTTCGATTAGGTTGATACTCTGCTGAAGAATCTTCTTGCCCAGTTCAGATTCCTCTGGATTTCGAAGATATAACTTCTCATTAAGCCTGATAGTAAGGTTGAATTCCATGAATCACTAGATTTTAACACAAAAGTAACATTATTATTTTTGATAGTATTACTATCTTTATAAATATTAATACTATCTTTGCTTCCTAATTAATTAAAAGTCTATGAAATCCATGTTTGCCCATTTGAAAAACGACATCCCGGCAAGTATTGTCGTCTTTTTTGTAGCGGTCCCCCTATGTCTCGGGATTGCCCTCGGTTCCGGAGCCCCTCTCTTTTCAGGAATCATTGCAGGTATCGTCGGTGGGATTGTGGTCGGTCTTGCCAGTGGTTCTTCCCTCGGCGTAAGCGGGCCTGCAGCCGGTCTTGCCGTAATCGTTTTTGGTTCCATTGCTGCACTGGGTGGTTCATGGGAAACCTTCCTGCTCGTTGTAGTCCTGATGGGTATCATTCAGCTTATTGGAGGATTCCTGAAGCTGGGTTTCATTGCTTACTATTTTCCATCATCTGTGATCAAAGGAATGCTGAGTGGAATTGGTCTGCTGATTATTCTCAAACAAATACCACATGCCTTTGGGTATGACAAGGATTTCGAAGGAGACTTCTCCTTTGCCCAATTGGATGGGGAAAACACCTTTTCCGAACTGGGTAAAATGCTTCAATTTATTAGCCCCGGTGCAATATTCATCACGGTCATCTGTTTATCCATTTTACTGCTTTGGGATCTGGTGCTAGTTAAAAAACACAAAATTTTCGGCATGATCAATGGACCTTTGGTAGCTGTCCTTGCAGGCATCATTCTTCACTATTTTTATGTTCAGGGACTGCTTCCTTTCTCCCTCAAACCAGAACAGGTGGTTAGCCTGCCTGTGCCTTCAAGCATGGGAGATTTTTTTAGTCAATTTACTTTTCCGGATTTTTCTCAGTTGACCAATCCAAAGGTCTATTCTCTCGCTTTCGTTTTAGCCATCGTTGCCAGCCTCGAGACCCTTCTATGCGTAGAAGCAACTGACAAACTCGATCCAGATAAAAAGGTAACGCCCACAAACCGCGAACTCAAAGCGCAAGGTCTTGGAAATATTATATCCGGCTTGATTGGCGGTCTTCCCCTTACACAAGTAATTGTACGTAGCTCGGCCAACATCACCTTTGGCGCCAAAACCAAGCTTTCAGCGATTCTTCATGGGCTTTATCTTTTTATCGCTGCCATCACAATAGCCAACCTTCTAAATATGATCCCTTTGGCCACACTCGCCACGATCCTCTTTATTGTAGGATACAAACTAGCCAAACCTTCCTTGTTTAAAACTATGTATAAGCAGGGAAGAGAGCACTTCATTCCGTTTATAGCTACCATCATTGGTATCCTGCTGACTGATCTGCTGACGGGAATAGGTATAGGCATGGCCTTCGCCGTCTTTTACCTCCTGCTCAACAATTACAGAAATGCCTATGACGTCAAGGATGTTTCCAATAGCCCGCTTGATCATCACATCGTTCTATCAGAAGAAGTGTCCTTTCTGAACAAAGGAGGTATCCTCAAGAAGCTCAACGAAATCCCCGAAAACTCCAAAGTGCTGATTGATGCGAGCAAATCGAAACATATTCACCAGGATGTCATCGAAATCATCCAGGACTATGCCGAACATGCCAAAACAATGAAAAATATCTCTGTAGAAATAAAAGGCCTTTCGCTCACAAAATCATATTAATTTCTAAAATTAAATTCCGAATCATGAAAACTTTAAACAAAGAAATGCAAATGAACCTTACTCCTGTAAAAGCCATCGAGCTGCTTCAGGAAGGCAACAAACGGTTTGTCAACAACCTTAAAATGAATCGCAATCTCCTGCAGCAAGTAAACGAAACTTCAGGCGGGCAATTTCCACTGGCTGTTGTACTCAGCTGTATCGATTCACGCACCTCAGCAGAGTTGATCTTTGATCAGGGCTTGGGTGATATTTTCAGTGTGCGCATCGCCGGCAATATCATCAATGAAGATATTCTCGGCAGTATGGAGTTTGCGTGCAAAGTGGCAGGAGCGAAAGCACTCGTTGTCCTCGGCCATTCGAAATGCGGTGCCGTCAAAGGAGCCTGTGATCATGTCGAGATGGGTAATCTCACGAATTTACTCTCCAAGTTGCAGCCAGCAGTCTATGCAGAAAAAACGGTCACCACCGATCGCACCTCTGCCAATGATGAGTTTGTGGAAAAAGTCGCAACACTCAATGTAAAAATGGCGATGCACCAGATCCATGACAAGAGTACTATCCTCAATGAAATGATTCTAAATGGAGAAATAGCCATCATCGGGGGGATGTACAATGTGGAAACTGGTGTGGTGGATTTCTATGAAGAATAGACCTCTTTATAAATAATTTATACTTCTTCTGTATTGTTATGTCTTGGCCCGGGAAAGCCCGGGCCTTTTTATTTACAAACGAATCAGGAAAAACAGGTTACTTTTAATCAAACTACACTACACGATTCAGGCCGCATGAAGACAACCGCCAAACTAAGAAAGTACTACCTACAGCAGGTTGATTCCATCGAGGCCTTACTCCATAAGTCTGGACACGACTTTTCCCCTCAGGATTTTCACACGCTTCGACTGTGCATTAAGAAGATCAAGGCTGTACTTTCCTTTCTTCGTGTCTACAATCCCGATTTCAACAAAGAAAAATATTTCAAGCCGTATGTAACCCTATTCAGCCATGCAGGTGAAGTGAGAGAGATCCAGATCCAACAATCACAACTGAAGAAATACACTACCAATCCTTTGCTTTCAAAATATTTCCACGAGCTTTCCAATGACCTTCGCGATCATCACGCAGCCTTCGACGAACTGATCAATCAAAAACTCAGAAAAAAAATAAAATCAAATGCAAAAAAGGTCGAAGCCTTTTTTCAAAAAGCTGCCCAGAAGTTGATGACCAAATATCTGTTCGAAGAACAAAGCAACATTCAGCTGTTGATGAAAGCAGACAAGCTTGCAAAAAAAGATGTACATGATTTACGAAAACAAATCAAGGACATCTATTATCTCCAAAAGATCTTTCAACCTAAAAGCAATCGCTTGGTCGTAGCTGACGAATTCCAGGAAATGCTCGGTCAATGGCACGACAATCGGGTACTCGCAAAAGATATCCTTGAGGGTGCTAAAAACCACAAACTCCAACCCGATGAAGTCAAAGCCCTGATGTCCCTCCGCAATAAAATCTTAGCCTCTTCGGATCGGCAGCTCAAGAAGATTGAATTGACGCGAAAAACGGTTTAATTCCCTGACCCCCTGCCCCCTGAAAGGGGGACCAGATGATTTAAGTTGTAACAAACCAAAGTTGGGCTTAGGTTGACCTAAGCGGTTGCTGAGCTGTCGCAAATGGCTGAGCGGAAGCAGGTCGAAGCATCCGCGTATGAAAAATCAAAGAAATCATGTTCCTGGCAATAATCTGTGTAGCCGTTTGTAACGGCAGGTAACTATCATCTCCTTGCTCCTTGCTTGCTATTCCTTATTGAATCCCAGCAGAATCCGTCTCCACACAATCCACTTTTCACTCTTCACTTTTCATTTTTCACTTCTGATTTTTCCTTCCATGCTGGCTATTGGGTATTGAATCATTGCAGAAACCGTCTCCAGACAGGCCCTCTGCTCTCTGCTCTCCCGCTACAAATGCCGTGCATTTGGCGGGATCTTCGCTGCGCTTCGATATGCCCTATGCCTGTCCTGAAAGCTGATAGCTGATAGCTGACAGCTACTCACAACCAAATCCTGATTACCTTTGTTACATCTCCGATATTGAAAGCTTTTAACTTTTAAATACAACACAACCATGTATCCAGCTGAATTAGTAGCCCCGATGTCTAAAGACCTGACCACGGCGGGGTTCGAATCACTCCTCACCCCTGAAGAAGTCATTGCAGAATTAGAAGATAATAAAGGAACCGCCCTTCTGGTGGTTAATTCCGTCTGTGGTTGTGCTGCTGCCAATGCCCGCCCAGGAGTCAAAATTGCCCTTCAAAACGACAAACAGCCAGATAAGCTTTTAACGGTATTTGCTGGTGTAAACTCCGAAGCAACTGCAAAAGCAAGGGAATATCTGCTTCCATATCCTCCATCATCACCAGCTATCGCCCTCTTCAAAGATGGCCGCCTCGTTCATTTCCTTGAGCGCCACCATATTGAAGGTCGTAGTGCAGTGATGATTGCCGAAAATCTCAAGGCAGCTTTCAACGACTTTTGCTAGTCAGGTTGCCTGACCGCAACTACCCGCATGAAGCGCACGACTGAAAAAGATTCCCACTACCGGCACCTCGAAAAGATGCCTACCGGTGAGATTCTTTCCCACATCAACCATGAGGATCAAAGTGTGCCGCTTCGAGTAAAGGAATGCATTCCGGCTATTGAGAAATTAGTGGATGATATCGTCATCCGGATGATAGACGGAGGTCGTCTTTTTTATATTGGTGCAGGTACGAGTGGCCGCCTTGGCATCCTCGATGCGTCTGAATGCCCGCCAACCTTTGGTGTCGAAAATGACATGGTCGTTGGACTGATCGCCGGTGGAGATGCTGCCATCCGGGAAGCACAGGAATTTGCAGAAGACGATCCGATACAAGCCTGGAAAGACCTAAAGGAATATGATATCAATCCAGTTGACATTCTTGTCGGAATAGCGGCGTCCGGTACTACGCCATATGTCCTCGGTGGAATGGCTCAGGCCAGGATCAACAACATCCTGACTGCCTGCATCACCTGCAACAGCTCTGCCCCCATCATCGCCCTCGCTGATCATCCAATCATTTGTGAAGTAGGTCCTGAATTCGTAACCGGCAGCACCAGAATGAAAGCAGGTACAGCTCAAAAGCTCATCCTCAATATGATCTCCACGGCTACGATGATCCGTCTGGGACGTGTTGAAGACAATAAAATGGTAGACATGCTGCTCACCAATCACAAACTCATCGATCGCGGTATACGCATGATCATGGAAAAAACAGATTGCTCTAAAGAAGTCGCCTCCTCCCTCCTGGATAAATATGGTTCCGTCAGAAAGGCCGTGAAGTCCTTGAGTTAAATTGCAAAAAGAACTCTTCGACCCACATAGATTTATTAGAAAAGATTTCGCACGGAGTACACGGAGAGCACGGAGTGCTCATCCTCCACTTTTCATTTTTCAGTTTTCATTTTTCACTTAATCGGTCAGGGTCTGAACCCCCTTCCTACTCTAGCGCCCCTTCAGGGCTTGTTACTTCAATGCTTCGCCTCAGCCATCGCCTTCGCCTTTTTCACTCTTCACTTTTCACTCTTCACTTAAAGTTTCGTTACCTCGCCACTCCCACTAATCTTCGCCGTAACACTCGCATTTCCTCTATAGCGTACATCCCCACTCCCTGATATAAGCGTCTCAAGATCACCGTTGACATACACAGCAGCATCGCCTGATCCGCTGATTTGAATTTTACATGTTGAGGCAACAAGGTCTTTAGTCATCACATCACCTGATCCACTGATGGCCACTTCAAGCGATTGAGTGGTTCCTGCCAAACCGATTTCTCCCGAGCCGCTGACGCGTAAACCCGTATCTTTTGCATCTATATCCAAAGTGATATCCCCTGAACCTGATACAGCAATATCTAACTCTTTTAGTCCTGAAAATTTTCCGGTTGATCTAACAGAGCCGCTGCCACTGAGTCCCACATATTCAATCGTCGGTATCGTAATATACACGACTACTGGTTTGGCATCATCAACACTCTTTATATACGATATCCTCCATGTCCCATTACTCACATCCCGTTTGATGTTATCGATGATATTCTTTTGCCCTTCGATGACGATTTTTTGAGTGTCTCCCGGAGTTAGGATTACATCTCCTCCAAATCCCAAATCAAATCCTTTCAAGGCAGGCAGTGAAACTTCTTGTTTGATGACTGCTCCTTCTCCATCGATACCTGAACCCCAGGCTTGAGCAATAATCGATTGGCCAGTAAGAAAAGAAAGGATTGCAATGAGTAATGTCAGTTTACGCATGACTTTTAATATTATTAGTTTACAAATAATCTGTCGCCGCAAAAGACAACCCATTTTTACGAAGGTTGCATCTATGTAAAAATGAATATTCATTTAACTAAGACCTACATTTATTTTCGCACGGAGGGCACGGAGAGCACGGAGAAAAGCCTTTTCACTTTTCACTCTTCACTCTTCACTTCTCAGCGCCCTTCTCTCTGCCATCGTCATATCAAACGTATCTCTGGGCAAGTAGTAATGTCTCTCTTCGATCTCTTCTACCACTTCAGGCACCACTTCATCTTCTTCGACATTCTTTCTGTACATGAAGGCCAGCAGGATACCTGCGATGGCTCCTGACAAATGGCCCTCCCATGATATCCCTTCTTTTCCGGGCACAATACCCTCAAAAAAACCTGCGTACATCACCAGGATGATCAATGCTAATACAATTGATTTTACATTTCTTCTGAATATCCCGCTCCAGAAAACGAGCGATACCATGCCATACACGATTCCACTGGCCCCGATATGATAGCTATTTGGTTGTCCTGATAACCATATGCCAAGTCCGGAAAGTAAGTACAACCAGACGATACTTCTCAATGCAATCCTGGGATAAAACCAGAATAATACTGCACCAAGCATGATGAACGATACTGAATTTGAAAATAAATGTTCCCAGCTGCCATGGATCAATGGCCCTGTAAGGATACCAGGTAGTCCATCCACCTCACGTGGAAAGACGCCCAATCTTCTCAGGTCTAGATTCAGGATAGCCTGCAAAAGATGAATGGCAAAGATGACCCCTACAAAACCAAGCGGGAATCCCAGCTTGCGTAAAAATTGTTTTGTGGTCTGATCCATCTATGATTTCGGATACCGCCTGGCTACGATGCGGATAAAATGTTCAGCCATTTTGACGCGCTCCTGATCTGCCCATTTATACTGACTGGCAGGACCATTGAGAAGAAGATACTTTGCCTCTGAAAATGAATTCAGATTATTCAGTTTAGCACAGGTGGATTCAAATACTTCTCTGTTGGCCCCAAACAATTCATTGAGCGTAAATATCCTTTCGTTAAGGCCAAGTGCTGCTTCTATATTGTCAATGGGAATGTGACTAAACTTGCCAGACATTTCTTCTACTTTAGGTAATTCAAACAATTTAGCTAAATCATCAGAAGCATCTGCAGGTGTGGATACAACCTTGTGCACATGTGCTACCTCCTTTACAGGTTCAACAACAGGAATGTCTACTGGTTCAAATTTAGGTAAGTGGATGACCGGCTCCTGCACAGGTATTTTTATTTCCAATGGAACTTCCTGAATTTTTGGCGCTATCGGCTCATGGTAAACTGGCTTTTCTGGTTCAGGCTTTGGTAGTTCATGCTTTGGTGGGTCAGGAATATACAATGGCGGGGCTTCAGGTCTCTGAAATTTCGTGACAGGCATTTCAACCTGTTTTGGCTTTTCTACTTGTGTCGGTGCCTCCTCCGTAGTCACTGTGTCATAGAGCTGAATGATGTAAGATTTCATCAGGTCTTTCTCCAGCCTGGAGAGTTCACTTCCGTTTCCATTGTCTATAAACGCCTGTATTTTGATTAGAAGGCGCTGTGCTTTAGTAAGATCCATATGTGTTCGTTATGTAATGCAATTTAGTGCAGTCTGTCTTCTTATATGATACAAACCCGGTTAATATTGTGTGAATGCAACAATATTCCTGACCGGGGATTATGGAGTAAACAGAACAATGCATCTTTGTGGCCGTCATGTTTCTCGAACCGTCGTTCCATACACAACGCAGAGGCTGGATTGAAGTCATCTGTGGTTCCATGTTTTCCGGTAAAACGGAAGAACTCATCCGTCGTTTGAAACGCGTTCGAATAGCCGAGCAATCTGTAGAAATCTACAAACCTGCCCGGGACACCCGCTATAGTGCTGATGAAGTCGTCAGCCACGATGCCAGATCTATTGCCTCAAGAACCGTTAATCATCCGGCCGAAATCCTTGATGTAGCCGGCCATATTGATGTGATTGGCATTGACGAAGCCCAGTTTTTTGATGATACCCTCAAAGCGGTCTGTGAAGAACTGGCTTTACGAGGTCACCGTGTAATCGTGGCAGGCCTTGATATGGATTTCCGTGGCCGCCCTTTCGGCCCTATGCCCGAGCTCCTCGCCGTCGCCGAATATATCACCAAGCTCCACGCGATCTGCAACCATTGCGGTAATCTGGCGACCCACACCTACAGGCTAACCACTGATGCTGAGACAGTTGTCCTCGGTGAAAAGGACATATACGAAGCACGCTGCCGCCATTGCTTCAATGAAGGGAATATCCTTAAGCTGAAAGTAATAAAAGGCTAAGGCGGAGGCTAAGGCTAAGGGCATAGGCTCGGTAAAATAGGTCCCCTTTAGGGGATTTAGGGGCACAATGTTGGGCTTAGGTTGACCTAAGTCCGCGTACGACAAATTAAAAAGAACATGCTCCAGGTAATAATCCGTGTAGCCGTTTCTGACGGCAGGTAGCAAACAGTGCCCTTCGCCTTAGCCTCAGCCTTAGCCTTTTTCCTACCTTTGCCCCCATATCCAACCTACCCGCTCATGTCCGGTACTAAGCCTATCCGCAATGCCCTCATTTCCGTTTATCACAAAGAGGGCCTCGACTCGATCATAAAACTGCTTGAAAAACACCAGGTCATCATGTATAGCACCGGGGGAAGTCTGGATTACATCAAATCCCTTGGTGCTAATGCTGTTCCGGTTGAAAATCTAACCGGCTATCCTTCTATCCTCGATGGCCGGGTAAAGACCCTGCATCCAAAAATATTCGGAGGCATTCTGGCGCGCAGGGAAGAGAAACACCTTGCTCAGCTTACTCAATATGAAATACCTCCGATCGACCTGGTCATCGTCGATCTCTATCCTTTTGAAGAAACCGTCAAATCCACCAATGATGAAGCTACCATCATTGAAAAGATCGACATAGGAGGCATCTCCCTCATCCGCGCAGCAGCGAAAAATTTCAATGACGTAGTGATCGTCCCTTCGCAGGAAGACTATGGCAACCTGAAGTTTATGCTGGAGACGAAAGGAGCTCATAGTACACTCGAAGATCGTCAGCATTTTGCCACACGTGCCTTCAGGGTTTCATCCCACTACGACAAACAGATCTATGATTATTTCAACCGCGAAGGCGAAGACCTGAGCTTGAAAATTTCAGTGCATTCCGGTATGCCCTTGCGCTATGGAGAAAATCCACATCAGGAAGCCATCTTTTTTGGCGAACTCGAAACCAATTTTTATAAACGTAATGGTAAAGAGCTTTCCTACAATAATATAGTCGATGTTGATTCCGCTGTGGCACTGATGGCTGAGTTTAAAAACACCGAACCAACTTTTGCAATTCTAAAACACACCAATGCTTGTGGTGTTGCCACACGATCAACGGTACTTCAGGCTTGGAAAGATGCACTTGCAGCTGATCCTGTTTCTGCGTTCGGAGGCGTCCTGATTTGCAACAAACAAATAGATGAAGCAACTGCCCGCGAAATCGATGAACTCTTTTATGAAGTCCTGATCGCACCTTCTTTTTCGGATGAAGCTCTAGCCGTATTGAGTGCAAAGAAAAACAGGATTCTTCTTCAACTTCATACGTATCCTACGGCTACCCAACAAGTCAAAAGCATACTCGATGGATTTATAGTACAGGATTTGGATCACTTATCTGAAGATCTTGCGACGATCAAAGTGGCTACAAACAGAAATCCGTCTGAAATTGAAATGAAAGACCTGTTGTTTGCCAATACATGTGTCAAACACCTCAAGTCAAATGGCATAGCGATCGTCAAAAGCGGTCAGCTCATCGGTATGGGTTGTGGACAAACTTCAAGAGTAGATTCACTCAAACATGCTATAATCAAAGCACATGCTTTCGGATTTGATCTTCATGGTTCAGTAATGGCCTCTGAAGCTTTTTTCCCATTCCCCGATTGTGTAGAGATTGCCCATGAAGCAGGCATCACCGCCGTGATCCATCCGGGTGGATCCGTCAAAGACCAGGACAGCATCGACTATTGCAACAAAACAGACATGGCCATGATCATCACTGGCTACCGCCATTTCAAACATTAACTCATGCCCCTAAATCCCCTGAAGGGGACTTAAAGTTCTTCTAAAATATAACAACTCCTAACTGCTAACTGCTCGTTGCTAACTGCTAACTGCTCACTTAAATGTACTTAACCATCGATGCCGGAAATACCAGAACAAAAGCCGTAGTCTATGACTCCGCCGGTTTGTTATTGGATTCCATCATCGCGGAAGGAAATGAATTCGCACCCATCAAGGAGCTGGCTCTTCGAAATACCATTGAGCATGTCATAGTTTCTACGACAGGTATACGAGCTTGGAAACTTCCTGATCTCGGTATCAAAGGAAAAAATATAGAACTCAGCCATGAAGTGCCATTGCCTATCCGGATAATATATAGCACACCGGAAACCTTAGGCCGCGACAGGATAGCTGCAGCATGCGGAGCTAAAGCATATTACCCTGGCAAGAATTGTCTTGTCATCAGTGCAGGCACCTGCATTACGATGGATATGTTGCTGGCTTCAGGCGTTTACCTTGGAGGCAATATTGCCCCGGGCTTGAGAATGCGTCTTCAGGCCATGCATGAATACACCGCAAAACTTCCACTGGTCGAACCTGGCCATCCCGATCTCGCTTTTGGAGACTCCACAGTACATGCGATGCAAAATGGAGCAGGTCTTGGAATGGTCATGGAAATAGAAGGAATTTTTCGTCGCGCTAAAGATGCTTTTGGAGAGGTTTTGATCGTTATGACCGGAGGAGATGCAGTCTTCTTGGCTGATAGGATAGAAAGTCAGATATTTGTCGCACCCGAACTGGTCACACAAGGCCTTTTCCAAATCTTAGCTTTTAATGTTTAAACCACTTACTAAGTCCCTGTTAATCTGCATATTAATTTCGAATGCAACAGGACTTGCCCTGTCACAACCCAAGGATAATTCGCCTTTTTCTCAGTTCGGTTTGGGGGATTTCATTGATAGCGACATGCCCAGCAGCCATGCTATGGGCGGTTTGGGATCAGTTTATCACGATTTTTTCGAAGCAAATCTTGAAAATCCGGCCTCTCTGGGTTATCTCCAATACACCAGCCTTCAGCTAGGCTTCATGGTCAAACGCTCCAATTACACCCGCGTCGACGACAAGCAAACCATCTGGAATGGCAATACAAATCATTTCAGTCTGAATATTCCAATCATCAATCCTTTAAATGAAGCCCTGGAGCGAAGGGAATCGGATTTTTCATGGGCTACCAGTTTTTCCCTGCGTCCGTTTAGCCAGGTGGGATATAATGTGAGCATCGATGATGAAATAGATTCGATCGGAACTGTACAGAGCAATTTCAGAGGCTCCGGAGGGATATATAACATCAATTGGGGGAATGGATTTAAATATAAAAACCTCGCTGCAGGGATTAATGTGGGATTTCTCCGCGGACAGCAGGTGTATGAAAGTCAGACCTACTTCGCAGACATCACCAACGGATACGATGATATCTTCCAGTCTGCCATTTCTTATAAAGGTTTTCAATACAGGGCTGGTTTGATATATGAACAGCCGCTGGACTTGAAAGCTGCAAGAGGAGAGGATGACAAACCTTCAAAACTTTTATCCGCAGGTATATTTTTCAGCGGACAGACTTCATTCAATACCAAAGCGGATATTTCCAAATTTGCCGTCAATTCCCTGACGAGTGATGTGGATACTGCCGTTTTCGTTACAGACAATCCAGGCACCGGAATTATGCCAGGGGCGTGGGGTTTTGGATTGATGTATCGGCATGCGGCAGATTTCAGGGTTGGCGTAGACTATCAAGCCAGTAAATGGAGTGTGTATGAAAATGAAGCGCGTCCTGCTACCATGATGGATAGTTGGAAAATAGCTGCCGGTGGCGCCTGGATCCCTGATGCAAATTCAATCACTTCCTATTTCAAGCGTGTTGAATACCGCGCAGGATTTTACACAAAAATGGATCCACGGGTGATTGATGATACCCAGGTTAAAGAATCTGCCTTTACCTTTGGGGCAGCATTTCCTTTTATCGTACAACGAAATGTTGCATGGTTACAGTTTGGATTTGATGTCGGTAAACGCACTGGTGGTGACCAACTGAGCGATAATTTTGTCCGCGGCAATGTCGGCTTTATCTTCAATGACAATGCCTGGTTTATAAAAAGCAAATACGAATAAACTCCACCACCAAGGATTATTAGTATGAAAGTGAGGTGTCTTTTCGCAAGAAGAGGCACCTTTTTTTTAAGTGAAAAATGAAGAGTGAAAAGTGAAAAATGAGCTGTCAGCTGTCAGTTTTCAGCTGTCAGCTACCAGCTACCAAGCATCTCTAACTTACTTCTCGCTTCTCAATTAAAACTGCTATCTGATATCTACTCATACTTCGACGCACTACGCTCCGTGAAACAGCATTTAGTTTAATCAATTCGTCCTTCGTTTTCATATGTTGAAATGATATTCATGCCTCCCCGGAGTTTGCATGCGTGAGGATGTGTGTGGCGCAACACAGGGGACGGGGGCGAAAAGTGAGTTTCAAGCTGTCAGTTTTCAGCTAGCAAATATTTTCTCACAACTCACAAAACACTCTCTTCTCACGACGACTCACGTCTCACGACTCACGACTCACGTCTCACGACTCACGAATACTCAATTCAACACTCACAACTCACAATTCACAACTCACAAAACGTTATTCACTCAACACTTCAAAAGTCGTCGACACCATACTCCCATATTCATCCTGCAAAACCAATTGATGCATTCCAGGCTTTGGATCTATTTCAATCTGATGAAATTCCTTCGTCTTTCCGAGGTAATGTTTGTCAAGTGTCCAATACACCAATGCAGTATCTGATCGATGTACTGCCGAAAAAACAGCTCTTGATTTTTTCTTATCCCATTCGAAAGGAACATAAATCTTAGACCCCGGTCGGGGATAGATGATCGCAAGGTTGTCATTGGATTGCTCAGCCTCCGCACAATCCGGATGAAGTGGAGGCATGCTGCGATAGGAAGGGTTATACCGCTTGTAATACGTTTCAGCAAGTGTAGGGACGATGAAAAAATTTGTCAGTGTTGCTGTCTCCGGCATGCAGGATGGATTGAATTGATATTTCTGCATTGGATCCGTATAGGTCTGCACATGAAAACTACAACTAGGCGGTGTTTGACCATCCTTGATGATGTACGATGTATCCGTATACATACATGATGATGTTGCCAGCCATCCGCTCTCTGCACAAACAAGTTTTGGTATCAATGCATCATAGGGAGGTGACCACCAACTGCCATCATCATCTAACATCCGCAGCGCATCAAACATAATCGGTGCAGCTGCATGCAAACCTATCACACCGGGTCTACCCTCTCCATCTGCATTACCCACCCAAACACCAATTGTATACTTTGGCGTCACCCCAACTGCCCATGCATCACGGAATCCAAAGCTCGTCCCCGTTTTCCATGCCACCGGCCTGCTGCGCTGAAATGTCTCCCACTGCCCCTCCTGATCCGGACGTCTCAATGTACTCATCGCTTCAAACGTCAACCATATCGCCCCCGCATCCCACACCGGAGCTTCCTCCACTAAATTCACTTTTTCGTTTTCTCCTTGCTCCTTGCCCCTCTTGTACTGAGCGGAGTCGAAGTATGCTCCTTGCCGAAATAATACTGGCGAATGAATGTCATCTCTGTCATACTGATGATCATACTGATACACATTACTCAACACCCTCCCCATACTCGCATATGCACCACATATGTCCCATAGCTTGACTTCTGCTCCACCCAATACCAAAGGCAATCCATAATGCTCAGGACTGAAATGCAAAGTGGTGATCCCCGCTTTGATCAACTTCTCTTTAAAAGGAAGGATACCATACTGTTGCAATAATCTGACAGCAGGTACATTGAGACTCATGGCCAAAGCCTGGTCAGCAGGCACCATACCCATATACTGTTGCGTGAAATTCATCGGTTGATATCCTCTGATGTAAGTCGGTATGTCTTCTAGTATTCCCTTTGGTGTAATCAACCCTTCTTCGAGCGCAGCGCAATATAAAAATGGCTTTAGTATACTTCCTGAACTTCGCTCTGACTGTATAATATCAACATCGTTCTGATGCCCCTTCTGTTCATGACTTACATTGCCGATATACGCTCTCACTTCCCCGCTTTCCGTCTCCATCACCATCAATGCTGCATTGTTGACACCATTGAGACTGAGTATATCCGCATGACGCTGGACTAACTCAGCGAGCCTTTGTTGCAAATCAATATCAATACTACTGTGCAACGTGATTTCCGAATCCGTATAATGACCCAGCACATGCGGAGCAATATCTGGCAACGGATGTGGTGCCAAAGGCAATGGCTCATCTTTTGCCAGCGAAGCTTCAGTCTGATCGATGATCCCTTCCGCTTCCAGCTTTTCAATCAATCTGTTTCGCTTAGCCATCAGGGCATCTCTGTTGCGTCCGGGGTGTATCAACCCCGGTGCATTGGGCAACACCGCCAGGGTTGCAGCTTCACCCCATGACAATTGATCAGGTGTCTTATGAAAATACCGCCAACTTGCGGCACCTAGTCCTACAACATTGCCACCAAACGGTGCATGGGCTGCATACAATTGAAGAATTTCTTTTTTGGAATACCTCAACTCCGCGCGCCAGGCCCACAACATCTCAATACCCTTCTGCCATATATCACGGCTATCGCTGTTACGCGCCAGTCTCATGGTCTGCATCGTAAGGGTACTTCCTCCACTCACTACAGACCGGGCTTTGATATTATCTCTCATGGCCCTGGAAAAAGCCAGCATATCCACACCCCAGTGTTTGAAAAAACGCTTGTCTTCAAACACGACGATCGCTCTTTCAAAAGTCTCAGGCACTTCAAGATCCTCACCCGGAAATCTCCACTGACCATCCTTCGCCAGCCTCGCTCCCATCAACTGCCCATTCCGATCCAGCAACACCGTACTGTACGATGCATCAAACAATAGATCCGGCAGACAAAACCACCACACCATCACAGGTATGACCATCAACCACAAATATTTCCGTTTTCCTTTAAACACCTTGCTTTATATACTTCGACGCTCGTTTAAGTCTCTGACTTAAATGCCATATGCTTTGCGTCTCCTGACGCTAGCGTGAAATCATCATCAAATTTCACTTTTCACTTTTCACTCTTCACTCTTCACTTTCTTACTGCTCTTCGCCCCCAGGCGCAGCAGTAAGCACCTCCACCCATCTCCCAGGTAATCTTGCCTGCACCTGGTGTGTATACATCGCATCGCACATGATATCAGGCAACCAATATCTGCCCGCATAGGTAGCTGTCATCACAAAATGATAGGTCCACACACCACGGTCCATACTGAAAAAAGTGTTGACCCTGTCATCCCGTATATCCTGGTAACGTGCACTGCTGTTTTTAAAACGGCCTGCAAAATTATCCATACGCTGATTAGTCAACTCCCATCCGGAAGGAAACATATAAGACAAAGCCATCTGATCAAGATGTGATGTATAAGTTCCAGGATTGGTGACGGTCAGCTGCACCACAAAGTCCTGGCCTTGTTTTAATCTGTCAGGACTGATATCTTTTCCTTGCAGATCCATATACCTGGCTTTCAGACTCAGGTTGTTTTTGACTTCCGCAGCTATTCCTTTCAGTGGCCTTCCTGTTGTAGTCACTCTGATAAACAATGGATCGGATGATGTATTTTCTATGGTCAGGCTTTCATTAGCGATATCAAGTTCTCTCGTGACTAATCCTTTCGTAGTAGAGACCTGCTCTCCGGTCTTTCCGGATTGTGTAATCGTTGCCTTGATTTGTTTTCCGGTAAACTGTTTCGCCATCTTACCCATGGCAAGTAAAGCAAACGATGTACTCTGGGTACTGTACCAAAATTCTGCAGACAACGAGGTAGCAATCGTTCGTGCCATCGTCATCGCTTCATTCTGTTTGCCCATCGTCAGAAAGGTTTCGAGGATCAACGCCTTATCTCTCAGATCTGAACCATAGGTATAACTCATCTCCTGGTATGGCTTCACTTCTGTTGTCAGTTTCTGGATGATTTCATTCGCTGCATCATTGCGATTACCGAGTGCATACGCTGCCGCCAGCATCCAGGCTGCCGCCTGATCAATATCTTTTTGTGTGCGCAATCTGTTCATCATGCCCCATGCAGGCTGACCATCCAATGCAAGTGTATAAAGTCTGTACGCCTGATTGAGATCATCTCTGTAATACTGTCCAGGTCTGTAGGCTTGTGCATCTTTCTTCTGCGCATTGCGCCATGCGTCCATCATTGTACCATCAACACTATAGCCAGCTTTGGAAGCTTCAATTAAAAAATGACCGGCATAACTGTTTGACCAGCTGTCCCTGTAATTTTCACCGGGCCAATACGTGAATCCACCTGAAGGAAGGCTAAATGATTTTAATCGCTGGATTCCACCCTGAATATTTCGGCGGATCTCCTGCTCCTGAGCCGGTTTTAAATCTGTCAATGCAGCTATATACAATTGCGGAAAGACCGATGACAAGGTCTGCTCCAAACATCCATACGGATAACGAATTAAATACTGCAATCTGCTCTGGAGATTGATCGGAGGCATCTGTGACAATTCAACACTTGCCTGATTGGTGCCTTTCATACCTGGAAGTGCTAACTTACCAGTCCATTTCTGTCCGGGAGCAATCGTCGCTGCGACTACTTTTGTAGCTGGTGGATTAGGTATTCGAACATCCAATTCCAATTGCTGACTAGTAGTAACTCCTCCTGATGTTGCACTCACATCTACTTTCAATAACCCTGGTCGATCTGGTATCTTGAGACTGAAATAAACCATTTTATCACCCTGCCCAGAAAAATTAACAGTCTGGATACCGCCACCCATCACTGTAGCCATATCATTTGTCTTAACCTTGATTTCTGCTGTGCGAATGTTGTCAGCCATGGCATACACATTCACCGGCAGCGTGACCGTTTCTCCCGGTGATACTAATCTTGGTAATGTAGGTTGTATCATCAGGTCTGACTTGACCGTACTGGTCTTGTCAATTGAGCCCCATCGCTTACGATCGGATGCAACAATCATCGTCCTGACAGCACCTACATAATTTGGCATTTGGATCGTATGTACTTTCTTCTGACCAGGCTCGAGATAGTATGGCCCGAAATGCATCACGACAGGTTTGAATCGCTCAGCCTGAGGTGCATCCACCAGAGCAGCAGCACCATCACCACCGAGACTCAATAAGCGATCTATGGTACCACCATATCCACCAAGTACCTGGTCATACATATCCCAGGTCTGCACCGCCAGTGCCTCCTGACGATGAAAATGCTCCCATGGATCCGGTGATTTAAATCTTGTCAGTCCAAGCAATCCTTCATCCACGACGGCTATCGTGTATGACATTGGAAGCTTATCCTTTTCACTGACGGTTACTGTAAATGTTTTATCCGGTTGAAGCACATCAGGCACCACGACTTCAGGATGCAATTTCGTTTTAGGATCGGCCACCATGACAGGCAACACACCATACATGCGCAATGGCATATCATTTGAACTATGTTCATAGGGTTGTATGTGACTGACGAACGCATACACATTTGGCATCATCTCTGCCGTTGCATCAATGGATATTTGTGTCTGGTCGCCAGTGGCTGCATACCATTTTGAAGAAATGACCTTATTGTTTTTTTCAATGGTCAGCAACAGTTTGCTTCCACTCGCAGAAGGAATGTTTAGTTTGATTTTCTCACCAACTTCGTACGACTCTTTATCAGCTGTAAACGTAAGTCTGCTGGCAGCATCATTATCCTCCGTCGGATCACCCCATGATCCTGCATAATAAAACTGACCGGTACAATGCCCTGACTCTGTATCACACACTCTGATCATATAGGATCCATACGATTGAGGTGTTACTTTGTACGTCACGATACCATTGCTTCCGGTAACAACAGTGTCGGTCGTGATGGCCCCGAGATGCAACTCACTATTGTATTGTGTGATATCCTCGTCTGTACGATCCCACCACCATCTCCAGTTAGCATTGTATATGCCCACACTCATCGTCCGACCAGCGAGACCTTTGCCAGCAGTCGATACCGAGGCAACTCTGATGCCATTTGGTTCATTCATTTTCAACTCTTCATATCCCCACCTGTTGGATGGTATAGACACACCAGCGTATTGGTCATAGGGATGGAAGATTGTTGTGTTTCTGTCAGTACTGAAATCTCCTCCGGCTTCAAATACTCTCGTCTTGACGGACATGTTTAGCTGACCTTCCGGCAGATAATCATTGATATCCGGAATATTGATTTTTGCCTTACCTGCTGCATCCAGTTTTCCATCAAAGATGGTCGTCACCGTGCCGGGTGTTTTTCTTGCCGGATCTGCAAAAGTGAATTCCTTGAAACCAATCGGAGCAAAAGTCAATGGCGTGAACTGAGCTTCAACAATGGCTTTGAGGTTTGAAGCCGGAGCTCCAAACAACCAGGTTGATTCCAGATCGATTTTCATTTCGGACTTAGAAGCTAGAATGGCATCAGGAAGTTTTGCGTCAATTTTAAGACGGTTAGGTTTGATGGTTTCTATCCGAAGTCCTTTTGAAAAAACGGCATCACCAACTTCTACCTTTGCCATCCAGTTTCCTGTAGGGTCTGTCGTCGCAGTCGCAAATTCAAGATTGTAAATGCCGCCCAGGGACATAGGACTTGTCATGTCCACTTCTTTCTGACCTAGTGGATTGGTGACCGTCAGACGAACCGGATGACGATTATCTATTTTGCCATCTGGATCCCATAGTACAAAATTGAGATGCACACTGTCACCAGGTCTCCAGACATCACGTTCACCATAGATATATCCTCTGAGTCCTTCCTGGTATCCAGAACCTCCAGCATTGAATTCACTGAGCGATAACGATAAGCCATCTGCAAGCCTCAGATATCCATTTTGATTTCCAGAAGTAGCAACCACGAAGAAAGCTTTTCGAGGCAGGTCAAGTGTTACACTGCCATCGATCGATGTAGTGCCTTTACCAAGAGACTGTTGTTGAAAATCAAAAACTTCAATCTGAATTCCGGACATGGGTCCCACAGATCCAAGTGATGTTGCATACACCCATATTTTTCCCTGTTCATTCTGCTTTGCAGTCAACCCAATATCGGAAGCAAGAAGATTGCGGCTGATAAATCTTTCAGGACTATAAAATGCAGGATAACACGGATCATCTGTATGGTCCCATGTAAAACCTGGATAGCTATAATCGTATTCCCACATGGAGGCCAACTCTCCAAATGCTGGTTTACCTTTTTCGATTTCCACTTCTTTGAAGCAATCGAGATAGGTATCACTTCCCTTGAAACCTATCCGCACCTGATAAATAGAACCCGGAGCAAGTTTAACAAGTGGTCCGAGATCTAATGCATACCTGGTCCAGATATATTTATTATCACGATCGGACAATTGCGTCAGGTCAATTTCTTTTTGCAGAATAATGCGCCCAACCGGTTCAAGATCCCACTGATCTTCAAGACTGTTTCGCTGCAGATATTGAAGGATGTTGTTTTCAAAAATTCGAATAACCTCCACTTGCACTGAATGTAGATTGATCGCTTCAAATGGAAAAATGATTTCAGCATTGCCGGGTGTGATGACACCTGAGCCCACCAGTTTAACGGCAGGCTTTGCATCATCGAGTGAAATGTCAAGGGTCACAGGTGCCTTCAGCTCATGTCCTCTTGATGAAGAAATTTTTTCATGTAGCTGCACAGAAAGCTGACCTGTCAGCGCTTCACTCGGATAGATAGATAGGATGTGGTCCTGCTTGCGCATCGTAAAACCATCACTGCTGGCATTGACTGTCACCAGACCATTGAAATCTTGTGTTGGATTGAGCTTTTGTGAAAAATAAATACCGATTTTCCTTTCGCCATCATTTCCTGGTTCAAAAGAAAGAACACTCAGTTCATCTCCTTTAGGAATCTTGATAGATCGTGTACCGGTTGCTTCAGCGCCGATGCTCTTACCTGCCCATTTAATATCAATTTTCGCATCCGGACCTATCTTGTCGATGACTAATCCATGCACTGTCCCTTCAGGGTTGTGTTCCCATTGGATTGCACTCATTTTGCCAGACGATTGAATCATCAGCAGCTTTTCGATTTTCTGCGAGTCAACTGCTATAGAGGTTAATACCCTTCCGCGCAACAGGTAGCTCGGATTATCTCCGTCAAATTCCGGAACCAGTGGTTCAAAGGCTACTGATAGCCTGACCGGTTTGACGGTAAAATCAAAGACGACACGCTTCATCTTTGGATCAACATCCTTGATGATTTTTTCCAGATTGACCTCCACCTGGTAATCTGTCGCTGGTTGCCAGCCTTGTTCCGGTTGAAAAGCAAGTGTCAGATCATCCTCCCACCAGGTTCTGCCATTGGCTTCCGGGCTAAAGGAAAACACTGATGTTGTCTGTGAAGTATCCACCGGCACTGAAAAGCGGATCATGACAGGATCCCCTGGATCGATCATGGCTGGAACTCTGGCCGCGATATAGCGGCCTATTTCTTCAGGAGTGAAATCAGACTGGTCGAAACCTTTTTTACAGGCTGTGAGCATTGAAAAAGCAGCCAGGATGGCAAAAAAGTAGGAAGCGCTTTTCATTTTTACTTGGAATGGGTTGGTTTATGGCTATAAATTTAACGTTGGTTTGGGAAGCAAGGCCAAATCTTTTTGGAAGTGAGCATCCATTTAACTATTGAGGCTCTGAGGAAATTGTAAAGGACTGAAAACCCTAACCCGCGCAATGCTTATCTTTGCAGCTATGGCGGACTTTAATCTGATCATGCCCAAGATGGGCGAGAGTATCATGGAAGCAACAATCCTCCGATGGCTCAAAAAGCCCGGAGATCTGGTAGCCCTGGATGAAACGATCCTGGAAATAGCTACTGACAAGGTAGACAGTGAGATACCCTCTCCTGTTGCCGGTAGGTTGGAAAAAATTCTCTTCGAAGAAAATGCGGTTGTGCCTGTAGGTCAGACTATTGCAGTCATCACCACCGAGGCTAAAGCAGGGAATGCCGCCGGTAATGGGAAACCTGAATCACCCGTCGTTGAAAAATCTTCTGTTCCTGCCCCTCCTGCTAAACCTAAAGCAGAAGAACCTGTGTCACCACCTCCGCCACCTAAAACACCATCAGTTCCGTACCTTCCTGTAACCGCCACCCAGCAAGCACCTTCTAAAGTCTCCAATACCGGTGGGCGGTTTTATTCCCCACTGGTCAAAAATATAGCTACCTCGGAAGGGATCTCCCAGACAGAGCTCGATCAAATCACAGGCACCGGCCAGGAAGGAAGAGTCACCAAGAGCGATATACTTTCATTTCTGGAGAACAGGGCTAAGCCACAAGTCCAATCAAATACTGCCCCAACTCCTAAGGCTGATGTTTCATCAACACCGAAAGTAGTCTCCAGCGCGGACGGAGGTATCGAAATCATCGAAATGGACCGCATGCGCAAATTAATTGCAGAGCACATGGTCAGGTCAAAGCATACGTCTCCTCACGTCACTTCTTTTGTGGAAGCCGATGTGACAGATATGGTTTTGTGGCGCGACAAAGTGAAGGATGAATTCCAGAAAAAGTATGGTGAAAAGATTACGTTCACTCCTATCTTTATCGAAGCGATCGTGAAAGCCATCCGCGATTACCCGATGATTAATGTATCCGTTGAAGGAGACAATATCCTCCTCAAAAAGAATATCAACATCGGAATGGCGGCTGCTTTACCGTCAGGAAATCTCATCGTGCCGGTCATCCATAATGCAGATGGATACAATCTCATGGGACTCACTAAAAAAGTAAATGACCTGGCTTCCAGGGCACGTGCCAATAAGCTGAAACCTGAAGAAATCCAGGATGGTACATTTACGCTGACGAATGTTGGGACTTTTGGTAATGTCATGGGGACACCGATCATTTTTCAACCACAAGCGGCTATCCTTGCGGCAGGCGCCATTCGCAAAAAACCAGGCGTGGTAGAAACGCCTTATGGGGATCTCATCGCAATCCGCCATTACATGTTTTTGTCACTCTCCTATGATCACAGGGTAGTTGACGGTTCGCTTGGCGGATCTTTCCTGCGGAAAGTGGCAGACTACCTTGAAGCATTTGATCCTCATCGGGAGATCTAACACCAGCTACATAAACGTGTATAAAACCTCAGATTTGAATCTCCATTGTACTACTGCAATTTTGCTTTGCCTCTGGCTGACGATTCCACTATGTGTCTCAGGTCAGTCATCAGGTGCAATGAAACGTCAGGGAGATGAGTTCTATGCAAAAGAAGATTACAAATCTGCACTGTTTGCATATAAGCAAGGTGGTCTTGAAAACACAAAAGATAACGAACTCCAGCAAAAAATAGCGGTATGCCTCTATGAAAACAATGATGTGGATGGTGCCTTGAGCATCTTCCAATCGTCGATCAATGAAGGAAAAACTGAGCCAGCAGTCTATATGCATGTGGCAAAATGTTTTCAGGCCAAAAACCTGTTTGCTGAAGCCAAGGTTCACTACAAACTTTTCCTCCAGAAATGTAATCCTGCTGATCCTTTGCGTCCCTGGGTAAAGGATGAACTCATCCGTTGCGCCAATGGTTCGAGACTAACATTCGGTGAAGAATTGGCGTATGTCGAAAACGCGGGAACGACGATCAATACCTCATTCGAAGAATTTGGTGTCCGAACCAGTCCGACAACCATTGATAAAATCTATTTCAATTCGGATCGTGAAGATGTAGCCCGTGCCAAGCGTCCCAATGGGAATGTAGATATCTATAGTACCAACCTCGTCAATGGACGATGGGCCACACCAGCACCACTTCCTGCACACATCAATTCTATTGGCTATGACGAAGTGACCGGTTTCAGCAGTAATGGGCAGATACTTTATTTTCTTACGGCCTCGGGTAAAAACTTCGTGATCAAAACAGATACCTTTTCAGCAGAAGAAGGGAATACCCTCAGTGGAACATTTTCAGGACCATTTCTGACAAGTCATGGAGGCGTTGATCTGATCTTTTTCAATGATACGATCTGTCTTTTTTCATCTGACAGACCAGGAGGTTATGGTGGGTATGATATCTATGTTTCCATTTTCAAGGATGGGGCATGGTCAAGAGCAGCAAATCTCGGCCCGTCTATCAATACGTTTTATAATGAGCGGTATCCATTTCTCACCAGAGATGGAATGACATTATTCTATTCTTCTAATAACCTTCAGAGTATAGGCGGATATGATGTGTTTATGTCGGCCTTTAACAAGGACGCCTTAGGGTGGGCACATCCTGTCAATCCCGGTTTTCCAGTCAATTCTGCATTGAATGAAACCTACATTGTATTGTCTCCCGATGGGATGACGGCCTATCTGACATCGGACCGCAAGGAAGGTCATGGAGAGGAAGATATCTACAGGGTCTTCTTCAAACAACCTGTCACTGCCCATCAGCATATATCCGAAGTGCCGACATTCTATCAGATGCAATTGCTGGCTTTAAATAATAATGTCAAACCAGCTAAACCTTTAGCAAAACCAGTGGAGATAAAAGAATATTATCTCTCTCACTTGTTCCTTGATGAAAACGCCGACATACTAACCCCGCAGAATAATAAAAAACTCGATCAGCTCGCCAATCTCCTGTTGATATACCCAAAAATCACCGCTGAGCTGAGTTGTTTCGAATTACCTACAGGGCAAAAAACCTTTAATCTATATTTCTCTATCAAAAAAACTGAAAAGGCGGCAGAATATCTGGCTGGAAAAGGCATCCCGCGCAGCCGTCTTTTGATGAAAGGATATGGCAGCTCTTTTCCACTTGTGGCAAAGCCGGTTTCGAATAACATCAGTCCGCTCTACCAGAAATTAAATCAGCGCCTTGAAATCGCCTTGCATGACTATGAAAGCGAACCCGTCATCATTGACATCGAAAAGATAAAAGTACCTGAGACTCTTCAAGACCCAAAAGGAGTAAAATTTTCCACATTAAGTAATCAATTGTTTTATAGCGTTCAGATTGCCTCCATCAGTCAGATTCTCCAAAACCAGGCCATTGAATCTGTGGAAGAACTGTTTATCGAAGTCGAAAACAGCACAGGTAATTATCTCTACATGGCCGGCATACTCCCCACTTTTAAAGAAGCTGAAAAGCTATTTTCATCGTTGATGGATCTCGGCTTCCCTGATGCCCGCATCGTCCCCTATATCAATGGTATCCGGATCCCGCAAGGCTCTGTCTCAGATTACGCCAAAAAGTATCCAGACCTCCTTTTCTTCCTCGCAGGGAAGAAAAAATAGTTCCCATCAACCTATAAACACTTAATCTCTCAGGCCCTTAGCTTATTAGCTTATGTGCTTATACGCTTATAACCCTATCAACCTATCAAATCATCAACCTATCAACTTATCAACTTTTAGAACTCAACTATGCTGGCGGCGAGAACGCCATCCAGCGGCCATTTACAATTAAACTAATAAACCTATCAACCCTTAATCTCCCAGGCACTAGCTTATAGGCTTATGTGCTTATAAGCTTATAACACTATCAACCTATCAACTCATCAACCTTAAAAAAATCCGTTCTCCTTCAGATACTCCGTTATCTCCTCTCCCGGTTTAACAAGATAAGTCTCAAATCCCAATTTACCAGCTACATCAAGATTCTCCTGCACATCATCCATATACAACGTAAGCGCCGGTGTCATAAAGGCATCTTCAGTGATAAATTTAAACAGGGATGCATTCGGCTTACGATCTCCAACGAGGTGCGAGTAAAACGCATGATCAAAATATTGCTTTTCAAAAGAATCCACATGATGAATTTTTCGCACATACCGGTGTATCCATTCAAGGTGGAGCGCATTTGTATTGCTCAGCAAGTACACATTGTAATTTGATCTCAGCATTTCCAACATATCCAGCCTGTATGAAGGAATACCTACCAGCATGCTGTTCCATGCTTCGATAACATCAATGGCCTGGTACCTGCGTTCACTCTGGCTCAGTATGGTATTGATAAAAATATCTGTCGATATTCTTCCACATTCATAGTCTGTCAGCGCCTTATCAATCAACGCTTGTTTAGCATCGGATCGGAACAAACCTCTCAATCGTGACATGGCTCCATCAATATCAATATCCACGATGACATTGCCCAGATCAAAAAGTAGATTTCGTATGTTGTTTTTCAAAGTGTTTGATTGATTTTTTTTTACAATTAGGATATCAGCTCTCGATGAGGCCAACGATCATCACATACAACCCAGTACCTGCGATGAGAATGCCTGCGACAATCTGTATCCAATAGACATGACTTTCTTTGAGCCATCTGGTCAGTTTAGGGGCAAGCCATGCTTTCGTGAAATCACCTGCTGCCAGCGCCAGCATCAATCCTGCATAATACCAGATGGGATCGTCTGATTGTAAATGGAGAAATACAGCCGCACCCAGCCAGAAAAACAACGTGAATGGGCTGAGTGAATTGACTAAAAAACCTCCGGCAAACGCCCGAACATAACTAGCCTGTACAATATCCCCATCCGAATTAATTGCTTTCTTCTTGACTCTGAGCATCAACGCACCCATCACCAGCAATCCAAACCCACCGGCCAGAAACATGGTCAAACGTATATCAGGTTGTTGCGACCATTGATCAATGGTGGTAGTCATCCAGTACGTTAATCCGATAAACACAAGGTCGCTTACCCACGTTCCTGTTGCTGCCCATATCCCTGCTACCCTGTTGACCTGCAATCCATATTGAAGGATGATCATCGTCACAGGCCCGAGCATGATCGTCAGTAACATGCCGGTCGCGAATCCTTCGCCAAACAACACTATGGAAAGGAGATTGGACATCAGTGCTTAGTCAATTATCAAAATGATTAAGTCCCTACCAACAAATATTTCATTGGTGATCAGGTGAAATCCCCTCTGGATTGATCCTATGTATAGTGTGTAATGGCTTACCATGTTCCTCAAAGATAGGAATCAAGTTGTGGGCGTCTAAAACTATTCTGAATGAATTATGGCCTCGGCTTGCTCAAGGCAGGGCATTGGAGTAATCCGATATAATAGACCAAGCCAATCCGAAAGGAATAGTACGCATCATTGTTACTACTGACCCCTCGCTGACGACCAGGTTCACCTATTGGCTCGATTCCTGTTTCAGCTGATCTGTCCGATAACAGTACCGCGATTTCTCCTCTACGGTCCGCGAGTTCAATCATATCAGGATAAACCGTGCTGACGTCATCAAGATAATCTGTCCCTGGTTGCCTTACAGACAATTCAACATTGAGACTCCACTCATAGTTAAGATCATACTTGAGCCCCATTCCATATGTCAGGCCTGCAGTAATCCGGGCATATTCAGATCCTTTATTCTGCCCCTCGGTCCCAAGTGCTCTTAAAGCATACCAGGTATCTCCAAGTTCTGCCTTCGGATTGTAATAGGTGAAAGCCAGGCCTCCAAAAACGTAAGGCGTAAAATATTTGTCTCGACTGCCATGGACGAGGCTGAAAAAATTGAACTCAAAATCCAGAGATGCGTCTATAAAATCTGTGCGAAAACTGAGGTTACGGGCCTGCTGGAAATTATTTTCCGAAATATCGTCCCTGCCATATAACCTGCCTATGCCGACATCGGCCCGTATAGAGGTGCGTGTATTGAAGTTGTACCGCCCGATACCGCACAAGGATAGCCCGGGAGTCTTTAAAGAAAAATTAGGATTGATATCACCAATATAATTGCTGACCCCGATCAGGCCACCCAACTCATAACCTTTCTGACTATAACCCGTAAAGCTTAATGCAACGAATAAAACGACTAATCTGTATCCCTTCATATTTTAATTTGGGCGGCAAAGATAGAATTTAACGCATATACATTGGTACATCGTATATCATCTACGAATTTTATTATGGCAATAAATATGCCAATAATTATATAATATCCTGAAATATAATACTATAGATATTTTACAAATATATCATACAAAACATTTCGCTCGTTCAAGTCTCCAGACTTGAATGCAATATTCTTTGCGTCTCCAGACGCTAGAGTTAAATCAATCTATATGACCAATTATATTTTCAAAATACCGATAAGCCCTTCCATTCCCGACAGAAGTTCTGCCCCGATGGGGCAGGATTTGCTCCTGCTTTTCTATTGCTACCGACCTTAAGCCCCGATGGGGCTATGATATCCTATGCCCTAGTCATAAAGTTTAGTTGAATGATGCTCCCTGCTCCTTGCCTTTCCATTCCCGACAGAGGTTCTGCCCCGATGGGGCAGGATTTGCTCCTCATTTCCCATTGCTACCGACATTGAGCCCCGATGGGGCTATGATGCGCTGTGCTCTCCCGCAAGCCGAACGGGGAGGGATCTGCGCTGTGCTCCGACTTGCTCTTTGCTCTTTGCTCTATGCTCCTTGCCCCTTGCTCCTTGCCCCTACAGCCCCGCTTCCTTTGAAATCTCCAGCATCCTGTCAATACTCGCCCTTCCGTCCCGTATCACCTGCTCGGGGAGGATCACCTCCGGCATTTCATACTTCATAGCCACGTAGAGTTTCTGCATGGTATTCCGCTTCATATGCGGACATTCATTACATGCACAGGTATTATTAGGTGGTGCAGGGATAAAGAGTTTATCCGGACTCGCCAACTGCATCTGGTGAATAATTCCAGGTTCTGTGGCTACGATAAACTGAGTCGCAGAATTCGTCTTTGTATACTTCAACAACCCACTGGTCGAACCGATGTAATCCGCGATATTGAGCAAATGAGCTTCACACTCTGGATGCGCGATCAGTTTAGCATGAGGATACTGAACCTGCAGACGTGATATCTTTTCGTGCGAAAAAATCTCATGCACCATACACGTCCCATTCCACAAAATCAACTTTCGGCCGGTCTTCTTCTCGAGATAAGCACCAAGGTTACGGTCAGGTGCAAAAATGATTTCCTTATCCTTCGGAATGCTGTTGATTACATGCACCGCATTGGTGGATGTGCAGCATATGTCCGTCAGGGTCTTTAGTTCTGCAGTACAATTGATATAAGAAACTACCACTGCATTCGGATGCAACTCTTTAAACTTTCTAAACAACGGAGCTGGACATGAGTCTGCTAGCGAACACCCCGCCTTGAGATCAGGCAATACAACTTTCTTGTGCGGTGACAATATCTTAGCTGTCTCTGCCATAAAATGCACGCCCGCAAACACAATGATATCCGCCTCTGTAGCAGCCGCTTGTTGCGACAACCCCAGGCTGTCCCCGATATAATCCGCCACATCCTGTATCTCCGAATCCTGATAATAATGCGCCAGGATGACAGCATTCTTCTCCTTCTTCATCCGCTTGATCTCCGCCACCAGATCCAGCAATGGATCTATCTCTACATCCAGATATCCTTTCTTCTCGAGATCACTTGTAATTATTGCTTTATCAATTGTTGCATTCATTTTTCTAAAACGTTAATCATGGTTATAACAATGCATTATATTCTTTGGTTGTTCGATTTTAATTACTTCGCTCGTTCAAGTCTCCAGACTTGAATGCTATATGCTTTGCGTCTCCAGACGCTAGAGTCAAATCACCTTCTAGTGACAAAACAACTTCAAAATACCCATTAGCCCTTTCATCCCCGACAGAAGTTCTGCCCCGACGGGGCAGGTTTTGTTTTTCCATTTCCTTTGCTACCGACATGTAGCCCCGATGGGGCATTGCATGACCCGCAATTACAAAAATTTCATTCTTCACTTTTCACTTTTCACTCACACAAAATTCCAACCTATTTCAATAGAAATACGGTTGGAATTTTGTGAATCTCCGGCCACCCACCCCTCCTCCATGCATTGATCTGCCGTGTGATCACAAACCCATCTTTACTTCCTATCCCCGCAGCGATACAAAACATCCTCTTCGGCTCCAGGTACTTTTCTACAGCTTCCATAATTTGCCTGTTGCGGTATGGCGTTTCTATCCAGATCTGCGTCGCATCATCCCGGTCAGCCCTTCTTTCTATATTCTGGATCTCATTGGCCAGGTCTTCTTTTTTAGCACTCAAGTATCCATGAAACATAAAACGCTGGCCTTCCAACCCCGACGCCATCAATGCCATCATGATACTGGAAGGACCTGAAATTGGAACCACTCTGATCCCTAGACGATGCGCAATAGCCACATATCTGCTCCCCGGATCCGCTATGGCTGGCAATCCCGCCTCTGATAGCAATCCCATATCCTTCCCCTCCAGCAGCGGCAGCATCTGCGCTTCCATCAATTTCATATTGGTCACATCCTCCGGCATCTCTTCGATCAGGAGGCTTTCGATGGGCTTTCCGGGTCGGGTCGAACTGATGTATCTCCTTGACGTTCTTGCCCTTTCGACTATAAAATGGTCAAGGGAGTGAAGGATACGAATTGCCTCTGCCGGTATACTTTCCAGCCCGTGTTCGTCAATCGGGGTGGGTAATAGGTAGAGTTTGCCTTTGAATCTGACCATAATGATATCTTTGCCGTCCTAAAAGTAACGGGTGGAACTGACATATACGATCCGGATTGAAGCTTTCGAAGGTCCCTTCGACTTACTCTTGTTCTTCATTGAACGGGATGAGCTTGATATATATGACATTCCAATCGCCAGGATCGCCGATGATTTCCTGGGGTATGTGCATACCATGGAGAATCTCAACATCGATATGGCCTCCGAATTTATCCTGGTCGCCGCTACCCTGATGCGCATCAAGGCCAAGATGCTGATCCCCCGCAAGGAAGTTGATGAGCAAGGCAATGAAATCGATCCACGCGAAGAACTGATCCAGCGACTTCTCGAGTACAAGTCCTACAAGGAAGTTACGGAAGAACTGCGGCGCAAAGAGGAATCACGCTCCATGTCCTTCCCGAGAGGTAATGTGCAAGTCGAACTTGCAGCCCTGGCTGAAGAAGCTCTGGCGGATGCCGAACTCGAAAGCCTGACCCTCTATAAATTATTACAGGCCTTCAAACGTGTGATGGAACGCTTTGAAGATGCCAAACGAAATCCTATTCACACCATCGTCCAATACAACTTTACAATTCAGGAAGAGCAGACTCAAATAGTCAACAAACTTGTCTTCAAGCCTCGACTGGATTTTATCGATTTATTTGCCGCCTGCGAAAGTCGGATCCATGCTATCGTTACCTTCCTGGCGCTCCTCGAAATGATCAACAACCAGGTGGTCCGTATCCTTTCAGGTGAAGGGACCAACAATTTCTGGATAGAGCCTCATTTGTTGGAGGGATCCACACCTATTGAAGAAGAATAATATAGAAAATCTTCAATGAGTGCATAGATTTCTTAGGGATATATTCCTATCTTTGCGCCACATTTTAACCCTCTTTTGGACTATAACTACTAGTATATCAATCTATTATGAACGTCGGTACCATCAAACAAATCATCGGCCCTGTAGTGGACGTAAGTTTTGCAGGCGCAAACAGCCAGATCCCGGATATTCTCAACGCTCTTGAGATCACCCGCCCATCCGGTGAAAAAGTAATCCTTGAAGTGCAGCAACACCTCGGTGAAGACAGCATCCGCGCTGTCGCCATGGACAGTACTGACGGCCTTATGAGAGGTATGGATGTAGTCGACACTGGCAAAAACATCACCATGCCAGTCGGCGAACAAATCAAAGGACGCCTATTTAATGTAGTCGGTGAAGCTATCGACGGTATCGGCCCGGTCGTGAAAGATGACCGCTCCTACCCCATCCACCGTAAACCACCTACCTACGAAGAGTTGTCTACAAGTAAAGACATCCTTTATACAGGTATTAAAGTAATCGACCTTATCGAGCCATACTCCAAGGGAGGAAAGATCGGATTATTCGGTGGAGCCGGTGTAGGCAAGACCGTATTGATCATGGAGCTTATCAACAACATCGCGAAAGGATACGCAGGTATCTCTGTATTCGCAGGTGTAGGTGAGCGTACGCGTGAAGGAAACGACCTTCTCCGTGAGATGATCGAATCAGGCGTTATCAAATATGGCGAGAAGTTCAAGCACAGCATGGAAGCAGGAGGCTGGGACCTTTCTGTAGTAGATAAAACAGAACTTGCCAAATCACAGGCCACCCTCGTATTCGGTCAGATGAACGAACCTCCGGGTTCACGTGCACGAGTTGCACTTTCAGGTCTTACCGTTGCAGAATATTATCGTGACGGTGATCTCAGCGATCCTGCAGGTGGCCGTGATATCCTTTTCTTTATCGACAATATCTTTCGCTTTACACAAGCCGGATCTGAAGTATCAGCCCTGCTCGGACGTATGCCATCAGCCGTAGGTTATCAGCCTACGCTTGCTACGGAGATGGGTATCATGCAAGAGCGTATCACCTCTACCAAGCGAGGATCGATCACATCTGTTCAGGCCGTTTACGTTCCTGCGGATGACTTGACTGACCCTGCTCCTGCTACAACCTTTGCACACCTTGATGCGACGACGGTATTGAGCCGTAAGATTGCAGCGCTTGGTATCTACCCTGCTGTGGATCCACTCGATAGTACCTCACGGATCCTCGATCCACTGGTGATCGGTGATGATCATTATAATACAGCAATGGCTGTAAAAAATATTCTGCAGCGTTACAACGAGCTCCAGGACATCATCGCGATCCTCGGTCTTGAAGAACTTTCTGAAGAAGATAGAATTGTTGTTCACCGCGCTCGTCGTGTACAACGTTTCTTATCGCAGCCTTTCCACGTAGCTGAGCAGTTTACCGGTAAGCCAGGTGCGCTTGTACCGATCGAAGAAACCATCCGCGGATTCAAGATGATCCTCAATGGTGAAGTAGATCAATATCCGGAAGCTGCCTTCAACCTGAAAGGCTCTATCGACGAAGTGATCGAAGAAGGAAATAAAATTTTAGCTGAGACCGGTAACTAATTCAATCCGTAAATCATGAACCTCGTCATCCTCACGCCGGATAAAGAACTGTTCCAGGGCAAAGTCACTTCTGTCAACGTCCCTGCTATCGGCGGCCGTTTCGAAGTACTCAATGGTCACGCACCGATCGTGGCCGCGCTCGGAAATGGTGAAGTTCGTTTTCAACTTACGAAAGGTGAAAAACGCTCCATCAAAATCCAACAAGGATTTATCGAAGTGCTTCGTAATGAAGTCTCCCTTCTCGTCTCTGGTGTAGAAGAGTAATATTTACCTCAACTTTATAATTAGGTCCCCTTTAGGGGATTTAGGGGTAAAAGAAAAGAAAGCCTCGTGTGTGCACACGGGGCTTTCTTTTTCTATCCAACCTCTTTACAAAATCCATCTCACTTTTCATTTCCTGGTGATTACGTGTGCTACAGAAATGACGCACCTACGGCGCTAAATATGTTTTTCCTTATCCTATGCTACAGACATAGCGCCCCTATGGGGCTTTGATGATTTTCCATCACAATGGAAAAATCTGCCTTCAGACAGTCCCTCTGCTCTATGCCCTCTGCTCTATGCCGGAAAGTTGAGTTTAAATCCAACCGAATGCACATTCTCAATCGTAATCTCCGAATCTTCGTTGAGATACTTTCGTAGCCTGCTGATGAACACATCGAGACTGCGGCCGTAGAAATAATCATCCTTGCCCCAGATGTCTTCGAGGATATCTGACCTGCGAATCACCTGATTAGGTCGCGCTGCGAGGTAGTATAAGATATCCGCCTCCCTTTGTGTGAGCCCTTTGGAAGTGCCGTTGAAAGAGAGATCAAGGTTGGCATAATCAAAATTGTATTTGCCAATGATGATGGCTTCTTTAGGTGCTTCTTCGATGATCTTTCGTCTACGAAGGAATACATCGATACGCATCTTTAATTCTTCAAAACTGTAAGGCTTGGTGACATAATCATCACCTCCCAGTAAAAATCCTTCCATCTTATCCTCCACCATCGATTTGGCCGTCAGGAATATAATCGGTACATGTTTGCTGACAGCTCTGATCTTCTTTGCCAATTCAAACCCGTCCATTTGTGGAAGCATGACATCGAGAAGACACAAGTCAAATTCTCCTTTTTTAAAGATACTCCATGCATCTTTGCCATTGGCACTATGCGTCACATCGTATGACTCCATTTCAAGCTGGTCTTTCGTGATGAAACTTAATGAATCGTCATCTTCTACGTACAGGATTTTTGCCTTCATGATGCTATAGTTGGTATATGAAATGTAAACGTACTTCCTTTGCCTAGTTCACTCGTCACATCGATATCGCCTTTGTGCATCTGCAGGATTTTCTTGACATAATGCAACCCAAGGCCAAAACCCTTGATGTCGTGAACATTGCCTGAAGGTACACGATAAAACTTTTTAAACAAATGTTTCTGATGGGCTTGTGAAATACCTATCCCACGGTCAGCTATACTCAACTTAAGGTTTCCATGATCGTTGGCAGTAATAATATCTATCGGTTGATCAAGTGCAGAGTACTTGACTGCGTTGTCGATCAGATTACTGACCACACTCCCCATATGTGTTCTGTCTCCTACGACCACCGTATGACCTGCCCCAAATATCCTGTTGAATACGCGGCCTTCAATGCCCGATTCTGCCCCTTTGGTTTCCAGTACTTCGTCCAGTAACTCATGCATATTGAAACGCTCGCTCTTGAGTTTAAATTCCCCTGATTCCAAACGCGCGACGTTGAGCAATTTCTCTACCTGGGAGTTTAAACGCTGGTATTGAGACCGGATTAGTTCTGTGTATCGTTTCAGTCGCTCATCACTCTCGATAACCGGCTGTTTGGAAAGAAAGTCACTGGACAATTGTATCGAAGTCAGCGGCGTCTTAAACTCATGCGTCATGTTGTTGATGAAGTCTCGCTGCATTTCCGAGTACCGTCTTTGATTGAAGATGACCCAAATAGTATAAGAGAAGAAGATTACTGTGATAGCCGCGATCATTGCCATCAACCAGGAGCTCATGGTATTCGCCCTCATGTCTTCTTGTCGTGACGGGAATTTAACGCCGAAATAATAATTGAACTCATCATACTTGGGGAGTGCACCTTCACTCTTGGTTGGCTTATCAGAATCGATCAGATTACAATGTTTACCATAAACCATATCATCACTAGAGCAGTCATAGATCGCGTATTCAAAATCCGTGTAGTTGGTCTGTGAACTGAACTCCACCAACAATAAGGACTCCAGGATATTGGCATCGATGACATCATTGAAGTTGACGATGTAATAGTTGGGCGTGATCTTCTTGATGACTTCACCTGACGGAAGAGTAGATTTGTTGATGGTAGCCATCTTATGAGCTACACTCGACAAAGCAATTTTGGTCGTTTGATCAAATGACTTGGTTTCATGGCTCCAACGCTGGGTGAGCCAATAGGTCTGCATGGCTATTATACTCAGGATCGTTACTGCTCCCAGAAGTATCACCCACCTTATGTTCGAATTTCTCATCAGAGGGCAAAGTTAGGTGGATTCAAAGGTAATTGGGTTTGTCTAAGTCTTTAACAATATGTCAATTAGATAGTTCCTCCGGCCGTTGCAGGAGTGTCGCAGTGAGCGGAGTCGAATTGTTTGCTCTTGCGATCATGAGAATTCCAGGTTAGATTCGTCAGAGATAATTTCGTTGGGTATCCCGGTGGTTGTAGGAGCAAATTCCTGCAACGGCATTCATATTTAGGGTGTTGCAAGGAGTGTTAGTCGACAATTCCTGTCCTTTCATCAGGTACTATGCTTAATTAGTGTACTTTGTATAACATAGTACTATAATTATATACTATATTTGTGCCATGAAACTCGATAACATGAAAGCTCAGATGCGTAAAGGAGTGCTCGAAATGTGCATTCTCTCCCTGCTCTCAATCGAAGCCATGTATACGTCGGATATCATCGAAAGGCTCAGACATTCACAACTGGTGGTGGTGGAAGGAACCCTTTATCCCCTGCTGACCAGACTCAAGAATGCAGGATTCCTTGAATACTACTGGATGGAGTCCAACTATGGACCCCCTCGCAAATACTTTAAAATCACAGAAGAAGGCCGGACTTTCCTCAAAGGTTTGAAAGATTCCTGGACCAAAATCAATGAAGCAGTTTCTCTCACTTCGCAAAAACCACAACTATAAATGAATAAAACGATCAACATCAATCTCGGAGGCTATGCCTTTACTATCGATGAGGATGCCTTTGAAGCAGCAAACAATTACCTCAATACCATCACCAGGCATTTTGGTAGCAGTGAAGGTGCTGCTGAAATCATGCAGGATATAGAATCCCGCATGGGCGAACTGGTCAACAAGAACAAAGGTTCTAAAGTGATCGTCAGCAAGGTGGATGTGCTTGAAGCCATCAGTGTCCTTGGTACTCCTGAAGAATTAAAAGACGTTGACTTCTCCGAAACCCAGTCAGGTGAAAAGAAAACAACCAGCGGTTCATTCCAGGTAAAGACCGGAAAAAGGCTTTACCGGGATCCCGATGACAAGGTGATAGGTGGTGTATGTTCCGGATTAGCCTCCTATTTTGGCATCCAGGACGCCGTCTGGGTCAGAGTTTTATTTGCTTTGTTAACCATGGCTGGTGGAGCAAGTGCGCTCATTTATATAGTTCTATGGGCGATCGTACCTCCGGCTAAAACTGTTTCAGAACGCCTGGAGATGATGGGTGAACCCACCAATGTCAATAATATCGCAAAGATGGTCAAGGAAGAACTCGAAGAGCTTGGTGACAAACTCCAGGACACTTTCAGTAAAAAATCATCTAAACATCATTACCGCCAACCTCCCCGTCACGATGACAAGGACAAGGATAATATGATGACTTCAGGTTGGTCATGGGATTTCAAAACCCGCACCCCCGAAAAAGTGGAATCACCTGCCCCCTACAATCACAAAGACTTCGTCTGAAATAAACCACTTCATAAGTATTTATCAATACCCACCGCTGTCACCAGCAGGTGGGTTTTAATTATACACTATACATACCGCACCTACGGCGCTAAAATGATTTTTCATTTACCTATGCTACAGACATAGCGCCCCCATGGGGCTTTGGCATTTCTTCTTACTCTCCCGCCACAGATGCCATGCATTTAGCGGGATCTCCGCTGCGCTCCGACTTTGCTTTCTGCTCTATGCTCTCTGCCCAGGTTTTCGCGACAGCAAAGCTGTCATGCGAAAACTGCTACCTTTGCCCCCTCTACAGAGTAACCCATGAGCGCAATAGACGAGATCCAGAAACGAAAGACTTTTGGCATTGTATCCCACCCGGATGCAGGCAAGACAACCCTTACTGAAAAACTCCTCCTTTTTGGAGGTGCTATCCAGGAAGCCGGAGCTGTCAAATCCAATAAAATCAAGAAACACGCGACCTCCGACTTTATGGAAATAGAGCGGCAAAGAGGTATCTCCGTAGCCACCTCTGTCATGGCTTTTCCTTATCGCGATCACCAGGTCAATATCCTGGATACACCCGGTCATAAAGATTTTGCAGAAGACACGTTTAGGACCCTCACGGCAGTGGATAGCGTGATCGTCGTCATCGATGTCGCCAAAGGTGTTGAAACACAAACAGAAAAACTAGTGGAGGTCTGTCGCATGCGTCACACTCCGATCATTGTTTTCATCAACAAACTAGACAGAGAAGGAAAAGATGCAGTGGATCTGCTGGATGAAATTGAGAAAAAACTGGGCTTACACGTGACACCCCTCAGCTGGCCTATTGGCATGGGACAACAGTTTAAAGGGGTCTATAACATATATGAAAAAAAACTTGTCCTCTTCCGCCCACACAGTAAACAAGAGGAAGAAGATATCATTGAGATCAAAGATGTAGAGGATCCTATGCTAGATCATCATGTTGGCAGAAGGGCTGCAGATGAATTACGCATCGAGTTGGAAACAGTCACTCATGTATATCCACGTTTTGACAGAAGTAAATATTTATCCGGTGAAGTATCACCGGTATTTTTTGGAAGTGCTGTAAATAATTTTGGCGTCAAGGAACTACTCGATTGTTTTATCGATATAGCGCCTGCTCCGCTGCCAAGAGAGACGGAGGAACGTGTTGTTCGTCCCGAAGAAGAAACATTCACAGGATTCGTATTTAAAATCCACGCCAACATTGATCCACGGCATAGAGACAGGATTGCTTTCCTCAGGGTTTGTTCAGGTCAATTTGAGAGAAACACCAACTACTATCATGTCCGACAGGAACGTCAGATGAAATTTTCGAACCCAACTTCCTTTATGGCTTCACGCAAAGAGGTCATTGATGAAGCATGGCCCGGAGATATCGTAGGTCTGTATGATTCCGGTAATTTCAATATCGGTGACGCCCTGACCCAAGGTGAAAAATTACATTTCAAAGGCATACCGAGATTTTCACCGGAGATGTTTCGTCGCGTGATCAACAAAGACCCGATGAAAACAAAGCAACTCAACAAAGGCCTTGATCAATTGATGGACGAGGGAGTTGCACAGATGTTTGTCAAAGAATTAAATGGTGATAAAATCATCGGAACAGTAGGTGCCCTCCAGTTTGATGTAATTCAATATCGTCTCGAGCATGAGTATGGTGCCAAATGTGACTACGAACCTTTAAGCCTTCACAAAGCCTGCTGGATTGAAGCAGATACTGAAGTCACCCTGCAGACATTCATCACACGAAAGAAAAAAGATATTGCCCGCGATAAGGATGATAAGCCTGTATTCCTCGCCGAATCCGCATGGGTCCTACGCATGACCCAGGAAAATTTTCCGGACATCCGTTTCCATTTCACCTCTGAATTTTAAACAACCTTCCTTTGGGGAAATTGGCCGCTGATAGAACCGCAGGGCCGAACTGTTTGCTTTGGCAACAACCGAGATTCCTATGTAAACCCCTTACGAAAATCCATCGGTCAGGGGGCGTATTGCATCCGCCCCCTGACCGATGGGATTTATTTGGTCACGGGCGGATGCAATACGCTCCTGACCAAAGAAATTCAAAACGGGGTGCCGTTGGATGGAGTGCCGTGATAAGTGACTCGAACCGTTTGCTCCGCCAATAACGATGATAACTACGGAAATACCATCCGTAATTTGCAACGCAGATAATTCTGTTGGATGGAAGACGGTGGGTTAATTACCGAACAATTTCTATATTTGAATACTTCTTTTAGAATATTCTTGTCTATTGACTAGCATTCAATAACGACAAAGAACTGACACATCCCTGATCATCATTCAACCTTTTTAAATTCATTATCATGTCAATATTCGGTGGAAATCAACCTGGTCAACAAGGAGGAGGACGTTATGGAACACCTCGTCGTCGTAATGTTGGAGGTGGTATTCTAATTGCCCTTTTCCTGGCTGGATTTGCGCTTTGTAAATATTATTCCAGCTCACAGTTTAATGAAATCACTGGCGAGACACAACACATCAGCATCACCGCTGAGCAAGAGGTCGCATTGGGCGTAAACAGTTTTCCAGCGATGGTGGAAGAATATGGTGGTCTGCATCCGGATGCGGAAGCACAAAAATTTGTCAAATCAGTTGGTCAGCGGATCGTTCAGCAAAGTGACGCACGCCAGACCCCTTATCAATATGATTTTCATTTGCTTGCTGATCCTAATGTAGTCAATGCATTTGCTTTGCCTGGGGGCCAGGTGTTTATCACTACTGCTTTGATCTCACAATTTGAGACGGAAGATGAATTAGCTGGCGTATTGGGACATGAAATTGGTCACGTAGTAGCACGTCATGGTGCGGAGCGTATTGCTAAACAGGAATTAACGCAGGGCCTGACAGGTGCTGCGGTAGTAGCGTCAGGTGATTATAATACAGCACAAGCCGCACAGATGATCGCCGGCCTGGTCAACATGTCTTATGGACGTGATCAGGAGCTTGAATCAGATGACCTCGGCGTCCGGTTTATGAGCCAGGCAGGCTACGATCCGGAAGCATTGATCACCGTGATGGAAATTCTCGAAAAAGCAAGTGGCGGACAGCGTCAACCGGAATTCATGAGCACCCATCCAAGTCCTGAAAATCGTGTTCAGAAAATCCGCGAAGCTATCGCGAAATATAAAAAACAATAGTGCATTATCTACCCGGGTATTCGGCATAATTGCGGGGTGTTTCATATAGCTTGATACCCAGATCAAGATGTGCAGGAATCAAGGGCCTCATGATTTCGTAGATCACAATACAGATGTTTTCCACTGTGGGGACTATGGCCGAAAACTCAGGACAATCCAGATTGAGATTTTTATGATCAAAACGGTCCTCCACTTCTCTTTCAATAATCACTTTCAGGTCTTTCAGGTTGATTAAGATTCCAGTTTCTAGATCCAGATGGCCAGTCACACGCACTTCCAATTCATAATTATGGCCGTGAAAATTCGGGTTCGCACATTTTCCAAATGTCTCGAGATTCTTCTCCATAGACCATGAAGGGATCGCAAGCTGATGGGCTGCGTTGAAATGGCCCATGCGATATAAAGAAATAGGTTGTGTCATATGTTTTTTTTGATTTATAGCGCAAAGGTAAAGCCAGGGAAAGCTAATTATACAATGCTCCTTTCAGATAGTTGCAATAATGGCGAACACAAATAAAAATGCCCTCAAGAAGAGGGCATTCTGTTTATTTTAAAACTGTACTGAAATGATCAGCGAAGTCCTGATTTATCGTTTACTTAGACGAATCGTCTTGATAATTTTTCCGGTGGAGGTAACCAATCTGACGAGGTAGATACCGTCAGTCAGATCTCCAACAGCATATTGTTTCTGTGGGAGCGCATCATATGACCTCACCTTATTACCAACAATGTTGAAGAGTTCAATGTACTTCAACCCAGATGTTTCAGAAACCTGGAAATAATCTGTAGTTGGATTAGGGTAAACGGTCAGGTTACTTTGAGCACCATTGTTTTTAGTGCTCACCGTATTACTGATAATGACCTCACCATCTACATGGCCAAGAATGATGGAAGGGTCCTCATAATCAGTAAATGTGATATCATATAGAGTGCTACCCTCAACTGCACCTGGATTAACATGAATCTGGAAGTCCATCTTTTCACCCGGAGCAAGGATGTTAGGTTTTGTTGGTGAACATGCATTCGCTGTAGGCAAATAGCATAAATTCTTATCGCATATCCATGTAAGCCATCCCGGAGGTGCTGATTCCACCGTCCTGGACCAAAGGATATAGGCATCGATAGAAGAATGATTAGTCACGTCTATATGAATAGACACATCATTATTAGATGGATGACCGGTCAACATAAATGGGCTTGGATTAGCCGATATGGTAATCTGTCCCCAGGTTGTACCTGCAAGTGACTGGATGAGGAAAAAACAAAGTAATAGTCTTTTCATTTGATTACAATTATACTCTGATCTGTAAATATACAACTAATTTATATCCGGGTCAACACTTACCCTATGCCGCTCCCGCGACATAAAGTCAGAATGCTAAAACACAAACATACGTATAAAATAAATAAATAAATTGTAAAAGATTGTAATTTAGTTACTTAAAACAAATGATTTGATAATTTACTTATTTTGTTATAAATAAAAATATATAAATACCTGATTTGCTGTGATTTGAAAAAAACAACAAATTGAGCCTGCACAAAACTTCTGCTCCGTTAATAATTTGCAAAACCGGATAGACAGGCAAAATTTTATACTGAACTGGAGCAGGATATCCTCTTTATTGTCCTTTGTCCAACATTTTCGCAATTAAATAGAAAAAAGGCCTTATGATCTCCTTATTTCCATATTTTTACGCATCTCTTTACACTCTCAACACAATAAAGACTTTAATATGAAGAAGTTGTACGTATTCCTTTTATTTTCTCTCCTCCTTAGCTTTGGTGTCAAGGCACAATTGCCGGATGGTAGTAAAATTCCAGCTGGTTTGACACTTACCGATATCAATGGCAATGTGCACGTGGTTCAGGATTACCTGGACAGCGGCAAGGTTGTCCTGATCGATATCTTTGCTACCTGGTGCGGTCCCTGCTATTTTTTGCATACCAATCACGTCCTGAAAGATCTTTGGGATTCTTATGGTCCTGATGGAACTGACCAATTGGTTATTTTCTCTATCGAAGGCGATGCTGCCACTACCCATGCAGATTTATTAGGTACCGGCACAAACACGCAAGGCGATTGGGTGACTGGTGTTCCTTATTTCATCGTGGAGGATAACACTGTCCCAACTAAGTTTAACCTGACCTACTGGCCGACCATGTATGTGATACGTCCAAGTGGCCAGATGTTGCTTGCAAATGATTACTTTTTCAACAATGTATTTGATCCTACTTTCGACTATGTCTATGACATATCCTTCAGGGGTGACAATGACGCTAAGGTATCTGCTACATATACTACCCGCTATTTCTGCGGTGAGTACCAGCAGGGTTCTTTCATAGCCAAGATCCAGAACTTGGGTACTGATACACTGACATCAGCACATGTTGAACTTCTTGTTAACGGTGAGGTTGTTCGAACAAAAGACTGGACTGGAAGTCTTACAGAATTTAAATCGGCCAATGTATCCTTGACAGGCCTTACGGTAGATCAATCCTCTGACCTTGAATTGGTCGTGACCCTTCCAAATAATGCCGATGATTTATCTCCACAGGATAACAACTATGCATGGCAGGTCATCCAGCCTACAGCAGCTCAAACAGCTACGCTGACCATTACGACTGACTTCTGGCCTGAAGAAATTTCCTGGTCAGTTACAGATCCTGATGGCAACATCGTCGTATCAAGTGCCGATCTGGGTACACTCTCCTGCGATGAAACCTATACTCAGGAATTTACACATACCATTGATGGTTGCTATGAGTTGACACTGGTGGATGGCTTTGGTGACGGCTTGCTGAATGGTTCAGTTAATCCTGCCTCCCACAGTTGTACAACACCAAATGGTCAGGCCAGCATCGCTGCAGGAGCTATTTCCATTGCACTTGATGGTGGTGTGATCTATGACAACATCAGCTACGGTGCAGGTAGCAGTATTCCTTTCGATTTCACATTGGAGACCGCTGTAGAAGATATCAAAAATATCTCCGGAACTAAATTGTATCCAAACCCAGCTTCGACTGAAGTATATGTAGAATTTAACGCTGCAAATAATACTGAAATTGACCTGGCAGTGATGGATATCACTGGCCGCATCGTTTCTGTATTAGGCAAGCAATCTTTGGTTCAGGGTGCAAACCAACTGACCATCAATGTTGCTGATTTTGCAACCGGCACTTACTTCGTCAGAATGACAGAATCAAAAGCTGTGAAGACAATCAAGTTCGAAAAAATGTAATATCCCTCGGGATTACGTTTAAAATGAATTACGTAAAAACTCCGGTGGTCATCCACCGGAGTTTTTTTTTCTTCATTATGCTCCTTGCTAAACTCACCCCCTGCCCTCTCTTTGAATTGATTTCTTGTACGCATTTAATTCATCAGGAAGAGAGGGTGTTTGATTTTCAGTGCAACGCATGATTTTGCAAGGCGAGAAATTTTCGCTAAGTACGATCCGTCTCCAGAGAGACTCTCTGCACTATGCTCTATGATCCTTGCTAACTCACTACTGCCCTCTCTTTGAATTGATTTCTTGTACGCATTTGATTCAGAAGGAAGAGAGGGTGTTTGATTTTCAGTGCAACACATGATTTTGCAAGGCGAGAAATTTTCTCTAAGTACGATCCGTCTCCAGAGAGACTCTCTGCACTATGCTCTATGCCCTCTGCTCCTTGCTAAAGATCTCTACGTTTCAATAACCAATACGACAACCCAATAAAAATACCCACCCATCCAAGGGAAACAATTACATCCCTGAGGACGATCTGGTCATGGACAAATTCGAGAGCATATTTTTGAAAAGGAACACGAATGATCAGGTTAATCGCTTCGACAGGAAAATACCAGACATCCCATTTATAATTGTAGTGTAGTATGGCGGTTGCAATCGGTTCGATGCATGCTGTATAAAGCAGGAATAAGATAATCGTTACGCCGCTCTTCTGGATCCAGAAAGCTGCAAACAAAGCCATGCAGAGAAATACAAAAACTTCGAGGCCATATGCAGCGACAAATTCAATATTCTCCAGGATGTATGGAAGACCCTTGACAGGTGAGTATAATAAACCAAGAAAAAGACCCAGGACTAGCAATAGTAGTGCAGAACCTATACTAATAGCCCCAACGAGGGCAACTTTCGATGCCAGAAATTCCTTTTTGGAAAGTCCATCTATGATATTTTGTTTGATTGTCTTTTGCGAATACTCAAGTGTCACGGAGATAATGATCACAAAAGCAGGAATCCATTTAAAGATCGTTGCGAGCCAACCAAGGTTCTGCCAGATATCCAAAAAGTCAAACAACGGGATACCGCTTTCCACAAAATGCTTGAGAATATTATCATCCTGCTGCTTATCCAAAAACCAGTCGAGCAGGCTCTTGATCGAAAAACCGGCCAGGATAAAGCAGAACACATACAAACCCAGGATCACCAGAAATGGCCGGTAATGCCTGAACTTATAATATTCGAGTTCGGTTATCTTACGGATATTGATCATGATGCAGGCTGATTATGAAGTGTCTGAAGGGAATGGTCACTCTCTTTCAGAATCTCAAGGAATTTCTCCTCCAGACTCGATCTCTTTTGCTGTATATAATTGACAGCCACTTTGTGCTCCACCAGATACGTATTGATGGCCGCCACGGACCATGCCTCCTCAATTTGAAGCTTCAGGATATCACCATCCCGTTCCATTGACATCACACCGGGGCAGGAAGAAATAGTCTGCACGAGCAAGACCATATTATCAGCAGACACAGCCACTGAGTTGGTACTTTCCAGTGCGTCCTTTACACTTCCTGAATATATCTTTTTCCCCTTTCGTAAAACAGCGAAATGTGAACATACCTTTTGTACTTCATCGAGCAGGTGACTTGCCAGCAGGATGGTTTTATTCATGTCGCGGATATTGAGAATCAACTGCCGGATCTCCGCGATCCCCTGGGGGTCTAATCCATTGGTAGGCTCATCGAAAATCAAGACTTCAGGATCTGCAAGCATGGCGGATGCAATCGCTAGCCGCTGCTTCATCCCCAATGAATACGTCTTGAACGGATCATTCCTTCTTTCATATAGACCTACCATTCTTAAAAGTCCATCTATATCCGGTTTTCGGATATCCTTTATCCTGCTATGGACGATGAGGTTTTGGCGGGCACTGAGAAAAGGATAAAAATTTGGTTGTTCAAGTATCGCGCCTATTCGCTTACGAAGTTTATAGTCGTCACCTTCGCCAAACCAATTATAACTACCCTTTGTCCTGGAGACGACGCCGAGAATCATTCCAAGAGTTGTTGTCTTGCCACTTCCATTTGGTCCGAGGAGGCCGAAAACCTGTCCCTTTGGTATTTGCAGGTCAAGTCCGTCAACAGCCAGAATACGCTTCGAAAACCGTTTAGTCAGCTGTTCAGTTTGTAGGATGATATCGCTCATTAAAATCCGCCTTCTAAAAGTTTAAGTAAAGAGCCCTCGTCTGCCATATTGATTGCAGAGAGATATTCGATATTGATCTGCCCATCAATTTCCAGAATGATATCCTGGTCTGCAGCATCCAATAATGCGATATAGTGTGATTTGGAATTCTCTTCCTTCACCCAAAGGCTTATACGTTGCGCATCAGCAGTTCTTACATCCACCAGCGTTTCATATCCATCTGCAGGTAAACCATTTCGTACATCCTTGATCTGATATGTACTGTCTCCATCAGGTGGAAGATAGAGGATCACTTTGTCTACATCCTTGATCAGCTTTTCAAAATCAGGATCCTTTTTGATATTGGCCAGTCTGATCAGGCTTTGGTAGACATATTTTTTCCTGATCTCCGGATATTGCTTTTCATGTTTGGCAAGCACTGGAGTTAGCTTTTCCTTTTGACAACCTGGCATCAGGAGCAAAAAAGGAAAAAGCAGAAGTAAAGTGCCGGAGGTTATGTTTTTCATTTGGTTAAAAATGCGGAATTTTTAACCAACCTCAGATGCTAATCGATCAATAGAGTGGTTTATTCGCTCGTCTTGCCCCTAAATCCCCTAAAGGGGACTTGAATTATATTTTGTGGTGTAGTATTTAAATTACCCGTTAGGGGATTTATGGGCAAACGGCGTATTAACCACCAAATGCTGCAGCACCACCCACCAACTAAAAGAGTT
>JANNSS010000313.1:0-26176 GCA_031402955.1 Saprospiraceae bacterium | reverse complement strand
GTGAGTCCGGCATGCGAAGCACATATTTTTACATTCTTATCAGAGTAGGCGATCGATTGCCTGATCTGATCATATACACGTCCAGTTGAAAAATTGGCAAACGTCCCTGTATACGGAATCTTACCTGCGGTAGCCAATCCTGCCGCAATGCCCATCATGTTCGCTTCTGCGATACCAGTCTGTATAAAGCGCTCAGGGAATTCCTTGATAAAAGCATTCATCTTCAGCGATCCTACAAGGTCTGCACACAACGCCACTACATTTGGATGCTGATGACCAACGGCCAGCAATCCATCTCCAAAGCCATCTCGTGTAGCCTTCTTACCTGTAACCGGAAAATCTGTTAACATGTGTATGATATTGTTTTTAAATTCAATATGATCCTACTTATCTGTTTCGCTCCTATGGAGCTACAGACATTTCGCCCCTATGGGGCTACAAACATTTCGCTCCTATGGAGCTTTATTATGTTTTTCTATTTCTTTGTTATAGACATTTCGCCCCTACGGGGCTTTATTATTTCACCATGCTTCTTGCTCCTTGCTCTCTGCGGTCCTATGCTCTCTGCCCTATGCTCTCTGCTCAATAGTCGCCCAAAGTCTCTTCTAATTGCGCCAACGCCTTGTCTTTTTGTTCATCATTAGGAGCCACTCCATGCCAGTGATGACTGCCCATCATAAAATCCACACCATAGCCCATATCTGTTTTCATCAGGATGACAATGGGTTGTCCTTTACCGGTCAATGCTTTCGCCTGTTCAAGGGTATCAATCACCTCACTCATTTTGTTTCCATTCATGTGCAATACGATCCAGCCGAAAGATTTCCATTTGGCTTCGAGATCACCCAGGGACATGACATCTTTAGTAGCACCATCTATTTGCTGACCGTTCCAGTCAACAGTGACGATCAGGTTATCGATTTTATGATGTGACGCAGACATCATGGCTTCCCATACTTGTCCTTCGTCAAGTTCACCATCACCCGTGAGTACATACACGAGACTTGCATCTTTGTCCATTCGCTTTGCAAATGCTGCACCGATTGCAACAGACATACCTTGTCCGAGTGAGCCTGAAGCCACACGTACTCCTGGCAAACCTTCATGCGTCGTTGGATGGCCCTGGAGTCTTGAATTTATTTTTCGGAAGGTCGCCATTTCAGCCGTTGGAAAATATCCGCTGCGTGACAGCACACTATACCATACAGGGGAGATATGTCCGTTGGACAAGAAAAACATGTCTTCTCCTTTTCCTTCCATAGAGAATGGAAGATTGTGATGCAGGGCATGGAAATAGAGGGCAACCATATAATCTGTGCAGCCTAGTGATCCACCAGGATGGCCGCTCTGGCACTGATGCACCATGCGGACGATGTCACGTCTTACCTGGCTTGCTATTTTGTTGAGTTCCTCGTTGGTCGGCATGGCAATTTGTTTGTATTAATGTAATCCCCATGAAGGAGTTGGGGGTAAAAAGAAGAAGGCAATCTAAGATCAGAGTGCCTTCTTCATGTTGTGTACCGCTATTGCGGCACGATCGATGATGTAGTGAAATACTATTTCACTGCCTCAGCAAGAGCAGATCCAGCTTTGAATTTAGCTGTTTTCTTTGCTTTGATTTTGATCGCTTCACCAGTAGCCGGGTTACGGCCAGTACGCGCTGCACGCTTGCTGGTAGAGAATGTACCAAATCCAGGAAGAGTCACTTTATCACCTTTTTTGAGGGTCTTTGTGATCGCATCGATGGTTGCATCAAGTGCGCGGCCAGCATCAGCCTTAGTCAGGTCTGAGCCTTTTGCAATAGCTTCAATTAAATCGCCTTTGTTCATTTTCAGCTTATTAATGTTAAATAATATATGAATTCGGGGGTAAATGTAGGTCGCTGTTATATTAAAAACAAACTTTATACATTAAAAATGGACTGAAATACCTGATTTTATTGACTTTTCTTGTTTCTGTTGCCTCAGAACCCCTATTTTTACGACATGAAGCACCTGATCACAGTCTTTTTTCTAATAATTATAGCCCTCTCAGCCCCTTCCTGCAGCAAAAAATCCGGTTGCCCCGCTGACTCCGCCCAAACCAAGGTGGACAAAAACGGCCATTACAAAGCCGGCAAAACCACCTCCGGCCTCCTGCCCCCCAAGAAAAATTATAAAAAACAGAAGGGAGCGTATAAGCCGAAGATCAAGGAGAAACATTCTAATTGACAAGCTGTCAGCTATCAGCTATCAGTCTTCAGTTAGCAGTCCGCAGTCTTCAGTCTTCAGTTAGCGTCTCAACAAGATGAAATAATAAAAGTAGAGACGCGATTAATCGCGTCTCTACTTTTATTATTTCATCTTGCTTTTCATTTTTCATTTTTCATTTTTCATTTTTCACTTTTCACTTTTTTTTTTGCCATGCATTTCCAATCGTATACAACGATAACAGCGTAAAGAAAATAGCAGATCCCGGGAACAACACCAGCCACCATGCATCAAAGTGATTTCGGGATTGGGCAAGCAAACGGCCCCAGTTGATTTCCTCAGTAGGCAGGCCTATGCCCAGAAATGAAAGGGAAGACTCAGCAAGTATCGCAGAGGATACTCCAAATACAAAGGAGATCATCACCGGCCTGAATGCATAGGGCACTATATGCCTGCGCAGTATCTGCCACGAAGGCACATTCAATATCTGCGCAGCTTTGATGTAATTACTTTCCTTCATCTTAAATACCTCAGCCCGCATATACCGCGCCATGGATGGCCATCTCAGCAGTGCGATGGTCAACATCACCACCACCCAACCTTTTAAAGGAACAATGGCTACCAGGATGAGGATCAGAAACAGCGCCGGAAAACCATCAATGATACTGACCCATCCCATCACCAGTTGATCTATCGGAACACTGATCCTTCCACGCGCATCACTTCGTGATTTCAATAAAAGATAGATCGAAACGATCACAAGGAAAACAGAAACCAGCGATTTAGTGAGTAACGATACTGGTGCAAACCAAACAAGAAAAACCACAAAACAACTGATGAGCAGGATGATGAACTGTAGTATGGTGAGTCTCCATCCTTTATTTCCCCACCAGGCTGCTGCTGATCCAAGAGGTACGCCAATCAGTAATGCAATCAACATCGAGCCCAATCCAATCAATAAACTGACCCTGCATCCCCTGATCATGCCTGCTAATACATCTCGTCCTAAAGCATCCGTTCCCAGCCAATGTCTCAAACGACTTCCGCCTGCCTGATCTGCAAAAGGACTGATATACGAGCCCGCTTTCAGGTCAATCGTTCTGTAGCCAAAAGGTATCGGTGTTCGCCACACAGATTCAAATTTGGTTGTATGCCAGTTGACCGGCGAATGTGAAGGATGCCTTGCAGATAGACCAGATTCAGAAACGCTTGTGAATAAAGGAAAATAGGACTGACCATCCAACTTGCAGTAATATGGTTTTTCATTTGCAATCAATGGCCCGAATACAGCCACAAATGCAACCATGCCTAAAAATAACCACGCAAAGCGCACACCAATACCTGATGACCAACCCGGAAGAGTACGAATGAGAGAGATCAACTTTTTCACGTCTCCAATGATTTAACCCTTGGATCCGCCCATTTGTAAATAACATCTGTAAGTATGTAGCTGAAGACGGTGATAGCAGCACCAAACATGAGGATAGGAAATACCACTGGCCAGTCACGCGCCACCAGGCTCGTATACATCAGCCGGCCCATGCCCGGGATGCTGAATATCACTTCTATGATTAAGGACCCTGAAAGTAATGCTGGCAATGCACCTCCGATCATGGTGATCACCGGGAACAAAGCATTCCTAAATATATGTTTTCGAAGAATAGTTTTTTCGGAGATACCCAGTGAGCGAAGGGATAGTACATATGGCTGATGAAATTGATTCACCACCGATTGTTTCATTTGCCTGGAGATGTAGGCCAGCGATCCAAGCGATAAGCAAAGTACTGGCAAGGTGAGGTGCGTGAGCAGCACAGCCCATTTATTTAAAAAATTGCCTTCACTATGGTAGGGCCCAAGGCCACCTGCCGGAAAGATGGAAAGCCACTCACCCGAGGATAGAAAATATATAAAGAGTGTGGCCAGCCAAAACGATGGCAAAGCAAAGAGGGTGAATAAAATAATGTTGACCACTCTTTCTTTTTTAAATCCATCATGCGTTCCACTCCATAATCCAATCACGACACCAAGTACGATCGCCAGGATAAAGGCCAGACCATTTAAGAGCAACGTCCAGGTTAATGCATCAAAAATCTTGGACCATGCATTTCGGCCATCGATCAGTGAGGTTAATGGCTTGAATGTGATAAACCCTCCCACCCACTGATGATACTGGTTGTGTGTTCCATGCCAATAAAATATAGGAAGCCATTCCGCGATTTTTGGCTTTCCGGTTGACCTGACCAGCAGTTCAATATCTTTATTAAGCGTGTCTAGCATGGCCAATGTCTCTGGTGTGGCTGAACTGTCTTTTACAATCAGCGAATGGTTGCGCAAAACGATATGATGCGCAGCGAAAAGATCATGTGCATGCAGGACCTCGTTGATCGTTTGACACAATTGATCTGCTGCCGGAGATGCATCCGCCATAGGGCAGGCATACCCTAAGCCGGCTTGCAGGTCGTGATAAAAGTCTATAGCTCCTTCTTTTTGGTTGGATGCCTGAGCCCATTTTTTTACTGCTTGACGATCACTGATGGGAAGGATGAGAAACAGCGAGTCAGGATAATTGGATGGTAATACAGACAAATAGAATAGTGGTAGATCCAGTCCACGTTTCTTCGCTACCCTGGCATATGCTTTCCTCTGTTCGAGCGGATCAACAGATGCTGCATATTTCGAATCATCTAAACTCAGATAGTCCAGTACTTCATCTCCCGGCACCAGCTTGCTCAGATAGAAGGCAATGATTGAAATCACACCAAGGAGTACAAGGGCATTTAAACATCGCCTAAGCAGGGATCTGATCATATGGGTATATTAGGATCCAGCTGGCTTGATGAGGTTTTCGAAGTAACCAGGTCTGCGTGATGAGGTTTGAAGTTGTATTTTCTTCGAGGCAATGATACGCTCGAGGGGTACATACAGGAAGATCACCGGTTGCTCAGTATAGATGATCTCCTGGAATTTTAAATAACCTGCTGTTCTTTCCTGGGGATCAGTACTTGTCCGCAGATTTTCAATCAGCTGATCTAGTTCAGGCGTATGAAAACCACTACGGTTACTGCCACCCGGGCTGTCATTGGAAGAATGCCATAACGTAAATGGATCATCAGGCGAAGGATAGAAGGATATACGCAATGGCATGATCTGATAATTATGCTGGCGCAAATCCTGTTGCACTTGTCCGGGGTCAATGATGTCAAGTTGTATGTCAAATCCTGCTTTTGCTGCATTTGCTTTCATGATGTTGGCTATCGCAAGTCCTTCTGCCTTATTGGACAGTTTAATGCTGAGATTTAATTCTTCCCGTTTGCCGCTTATCATTTTATCCGGAGTGCCATTATTATTCGTGTCTTCCCATCCTGCCTCTTTTAACAGCGATAGTGATTTTTGTACATCCTGCTCCAATGGGCTCAGTTCCTTGTGATAATAACTTCTGTCAGGATGTATCGGACCCACTGTTCTTCGGGCCAGACCAGCCATGACATTGTTGAGTATCCCATCATAGTCCAATGTGTAGGCAAGAGCCTTCCTCACACGTGAGTCAGCCAAAATAGAATCACGGTTGTTCAACTCGAGGTAGTTGACGACCATCAGGGGTGGAGTTACAAACTGTAATTTATCTTTCCAGTCAGGATCTGTACTTAATGCTTTAAAAGAGGATGCAGGCACTTCAGCCATGAGGTCTATTTCACCCGCCTTGAGTGCAGCTTCTGCTGCCGCCGCATCCAATATGATCCTGTAGGTAATTTCCGTTGGGTAAGCGGTGAGCAAGGAAGGAGGGTTTTCAATTTTATCACCCCACCAGTTTTGTTTTCTTTTGAGCCGGATGTATTCACCGGTCAACCATTCATCGAGTTCATATGCACCCGCACCGGACACAGTCTCTCTGAAAAATGCAGGGGATTCATACAGGGTAGCAAATCTTTTCAATAAGGAATCTTGCTCTGCGGTCCAAACTTTATCAGTAGCTCTTAGTTCTTCGAGTGTAAATTTCGACATGATATTTTCAGGGTCATATATATGCGCTGGATAGAGATTCCAATTGGTAGCTGCCTCATAGTCGAGTATGTAGGTGCTGTCAAAATAAACAGCTACTTTTTTTGGATCATTCGGATCAATCACGATTTCGCTGATAAAATCCGTAAAGGTTTTCCAACTGTCTGCATTGACATATGGATTGTAAATGGATTTGAAAGTGAAAAGATAATCTTCACCTGTCACCGGTTTTCCATCTGCCCATTCTGCTTCGGGTCGGAATTCAAGTTTAAAGACTTTGCCATTGGCATGCTTACCTTCCGTGACCGATTCGGGTACAGGCATCTTTGTAATCAACAAGGGGGTGAGCGTCAGCGAAATCGGATCATATTCAGCTATCGGCAGCAGGATGAGACTCTCAATAGGAGAAGCATAGGAGCTTTTTGAAAAAATGGGATGCAGACTTTCCGGCTCATTCGGTAACCGGAGGTTGAGCGAAAATGATGAAACATCCGCGGCGTTTTTGCAGGAAAATAGTCCTGCCCCCAGTAAAACGCAAAAAATGGTGTGAGTTGTAATTCCCTTCCTGTACATCTCTCAAAGATAAACATGCAAAGGCGTATTGCGCAAAACATAACAGGCAGGGTGGGGGAATGGTAATTTTTTTTAGACAGATATGTAACCATCCCGTCACCTTGCTGTTGTATGGCTGATGAATAAACAACTACTGATTGCTGGAGGTACAGGCCTGATTGGAACAGCTGTAAAGGAACATGCCACTAGTCGTGGATGGGAGGTAATGATCCTGAGCAGGGAGCCGGGACCAGGAAAAATTGTTTGGAATCCGGCAGTGAAGACCATTTCTCTCTCCGAAGCCATGACCTTTGATGTCATCATCAATCTTGCTGGTGCTTCGATTGCCGGTAGTAAATGGACCACCGGCAGAAAGAAGGAAATCGTCGATAGTCGCGTCAATGCCGCAGCCACACTTGAAAAATATCTGCAGCAAGGTTTGTTGAAGACACAGACGTATATCGGTGCATCTGCAATCGGCATTTACGGTGACAGAGGATCTGAGCTACTTGATGAAACATCTTCGATTATTGCCGAAGACGAATGGATGGTCAACACGGTACAACAATGGGAGAAGGGTCATGCCGCCATTGAATCATTGGGTATTCGCACTGTCATTCCAAGGATCGGAATTGTCATGAGTGATAAAGGTGGTGCGTTACCTGAACTGATAAGGACTGCCCCCTTTGGATTCCTCGGGTATTTTGGAGACGGGCATCAGATATGGCCCTGGATCCACATTGATGATCTGGTGGACATCTTGCTCCTGGCGATTGATGATGTTAAGATGAGAGGCACCTATCTGGCGGTGGCTCCTTCGCCTGCTTCAAACAAGGAAATAGTAGTAGCGGCCAGTCATGCCTATTCACCACATCGTCTTGTCATACCGGTTCCGGTATTCGGACTTCAACTTATGTTGGGTGAAATGCATCAAATGCTGATGCAGAGTTGTAATGCTCATCCAGTCAGACTGAGCAAGGAGAACTTTCCTTTCCGATATAATAGGATTGAAGAAGCCATGGAGGACCTGATCAGGAAATAAAAAATTGTTCCTGTCTATATCTCTTCCTAGAGTATCCTATGGATTAAAAGGCCGTGGCCGTTGCAGGAGCGATGCGGTGAGCGGAGTCGAACCGTTTGCTCCTGCGACCATGAGAATTTCAATTTAGATTCTCCTTAGCAATTTCGTTGGGTATCTAGGTGGTTGCAGGAGCAAACTCCTGCAACGGCAAACCTCTTGGTATCTTGAATATAAACGGTAGGCCTATAACTTAAGGCTCGAATATTTCAATTTCCTTACTCTTCTTGACGAAGTTGGTAAACTTACCTTTAAACCTGGTGGCTTTGACAATGTGGTTATCAATCCAGTGATAATTACCACCTCTTGGTTTGCCGACCAGTAAGCCTTGATACTTAAATCCACACTTCTTAAGCCAGATCTCGGTGATTTCACGATGAGCCTCCGTGCGGGAGGTGAAAAAAGTAATGATGTGCCCTTCATCATACCAGGTGTTGATGATCTCCAGGGCATCCGGATAGAAAGGTACATCCACCATGCGCTCAGGCTCTTCATTTGGGATATCATCACATATGGTCCCATCGATGTCTATCAGGAAGTTCTTGACTTCTTCCGGCAAAATGGGGCTCAGGGTTTCACCCTTTTCATTAAATACAGGTTGCAGCATCTGATTTGTCATCGTTATAAGTGAAAATCACGCAAAGAGTGATCCAAAATGAAGGCGGAGGCCATAGATTGCTTAAAATCTATTGTAAATAATTGAAAATCTGTTGATTGTGCTTGATCAAACGCCGGCCATCAGAAATCAATATAGTTGGTGGGATCAACCGGTTTACCCTGGAGCCAAAGTTCAAAATGAAGATGGGGCCCGGAGGACATCTTTCCTGTATTTCCAATGATGGCCACGGCTTCCCCGGCACGCACAAATGCGCCGGTACGTTTCAATAAGGTCGCATTGTGTTTATAAAAGGACACCATGTCATTGCTGTGCTGGATCCCAATGGTATATCCGGTTTCAAGTGTCCAGTCTGCAGTGATGACATGTCCGTCCCAAATAGCTTTGACCGGTGTATCATGTGGTGCAAGGATATCTACACCCAGGTGATTGATTTCAGCATCAAATCCGCTACTGATCACACCGGAAATTGGAGGCATGAGATACCTGTAATCAGCCAGGTTCAAAATTGTCACTCCGGGAGAGCTGTTAATGACCGTGTTTGGCGCCCTTGCCGGTTCGTTGGTGCTAACTTTTTTACCAGTTATATCTTTTCCTTTCTGTTCCGCGACAACTTTGGAGGTATATGCCACTTTCGGGGCATTGATACTATCCGGCGGGCGGATCAATTGATTAAAGTGCTCATAATAAAGCTTATAACTCGTCAACTCACCTTCCAGAGCGGCCATTTTTTTACTCAGTTTGATGTATTCCGGATGTTGAGTGGGCTCGGCATATCCGGGCACGAGGCGTTTGAGTGGCGTGAAAAAGATGACCACAGCCATCAATCCCATTGCCACCAGGATCAGTGAGGAGAGGAGTATGTATAAGTTAAGCAGCGTAAGCCGGTAAGAGCCCACTTCTTCAAGGGTTTCATCCTTTCGGAGAACTAACCTGTAGATCGTATGCCAGTTGCGTTTGCGGGTTTTGACCTGCTCTATCATGATGATGAGACGGATACTGATTTTTTAAAATAAATTTGCCTCCGATTCAGTTAAATAGCATTACACATTTCAGGAAATTCCCAATCGGTTTGAAATCAAACAGCCTCTTATCCCCTATTAACGTTAAAAATGCCTTTTTGATCATATTGGCCCTGGGTTTGCTTAGCGGTTGCGTGACCAAAAAAAGCCGGAAGGACCAGTCAAAAATAGGGCAATACTACCACAATCTCACTTCCAGGTTCAACGGCTGGTTTAATGCCAACGAACTGGTCAATGCGAGTATTGTCACCCTGGAAGACCAGTACCAGGATAATTACAACGAAATCCTTCCTTTATACGAGTACGCCGCAGTTGATAATGCGGATGCTGTCAAAGCCGACCTGGATGAAGCCATTAAAAAGGTATCCGTGGTCGTCACCCTTCATGAATACAGCGACTGGGCAGATGATTGCTACCTCCTCATTGGGAAATCGCTGTATCTAAAAAAGGATTACGAAGCCGCCGAAAACGCTTTTGAATTCTATATGGATGAGTTTCTTCCCACAGGCAAGAGAGCTACTATAAAGAATAAAAAGGGATATAAATCAGGCACTTCTCAGAAAGCAGGAAAATCTGGTTCGGACGTCAAGGAAGCCAATAAGCGGAAGAAGGAATTGCAAAAGGCACGTAAGAAGGCTGAGAAAGAGCGAAAGAAGTATAATAAAGAACTCCGCAAACGAAAAAAGAAAGGACAGCCAACGGATGATCTGGTGAGACCAGGTACTACGAAAGCTGCGGACGGAACAACCGCCATTCCGTTGTCTGAAGAGAAGAAATACGAACCAACAGCTGCCGAGCTCAATGCAAAAGCGAAAGCTGAAGGTGACCAGGCCAACTTCTTCCTTCGTGCAGCCGCTTATGATGAATCAATCCTCTGGCTGGCGAAAACATACATAGAGCGAGAAAACTGGACCTCTGCTGATTATCAGTTCAGAAGACTAGAGGGTGATGATATCCTGCCACCAAGGGTCTACATGGAATTGCCAGTTGCTCGAGCTTATTATCACCTGCAGCGTGGAAATTATCCACAGGTCATTCCTTTTCTGGAGCAAGCCATTGAGCGGGCAAATAATAATGCAAACAAGGCAAGGTATAGTTACATCATAGCACAATTACATTATCGTGAGGGTAGGGTAGAAGAAGCAAGAGCATACTACCAGAAAGCGCTTGATTTCAGTAATGACTACGAGATGACTTTCAATACACAGCTGGCTATCATTCGCTCTTCGGTGCAGAACAACACCATGACCAGTGTTGAAGCCATGACTCAACTGGAGAAGATGGTCAAGGACATCAAGAATGTCAACTATCTGGGAAGAATCTATTTCCTGATGGGTACACTGGCCGTTGATGCAAAAGATATCCCGCTGGCGATCACGCATCTCGAAAAGAGCGTGGAAACAGTTGGCACCGATGCCTTCCAGGAAATTGAAAGCCAGTATTTGCTTGCCACACTTTACATGCAACAACTGCAATACGTCGAAGCAGAGCAAGCTTACAAGGCATGCGCAGCGATCATGAAACCAACTGACCCTAGATTTAAGGAGGTTAAAAAATTAGCTGAGAACCTGACAGACATCGCGCTCAATCTCAATACGATCAAGTTACAGGATAGCCTCTTGTATCTCTCTAACCTGACCCCGGAGCAATTAAAGATCGTTGCGGTCAATATTAAACTTCAGAAACAAAAGGAAGCTGAAGAAGCTGCTGAAAAAAGTAAGTACCAGGCGGCAAGTAATAAATCTTCTCCTACAGGCACAGCGGCCAGCCCCGGAGCAGGCAGTCTACCTCCGGCTCGGCCAACAGGTGGTACAGATATAGGTACAGGTGTTTTCTGGGCTTTTGATCAGAAGAATATCAAGAAGACAAAGAGGGAATTTGAAAAGGAGTGGGGTGATATACCGCTGACAGATTACTGGAGGCTAAGTGCAAAGGCAACCCAGTTTGCATCAACTGCTGAAGAAGTTACGAATGATGCGGAGGGTCAGGTTGGTCTTTATGGAAGTGAAATTGAAGACTTCTTCAAAGATGTACCTAAGAATGATTCGGCGAGAGCATTAAGCCATGCTAAAATCAGAAAGTCAATGCTCTCCCTGGGGCAACTATACAGGGACAGGCTCGATGATTTCAAGAGTTCTATTGAGATCATGGAATCGCTACTGGAGAAATACCCGGATGCACCTGAAGAACTGGAAACATTTTATCAGCTATACCTTTCATCGCTTTCGGCAGGAGATCACGTAAGATCAGAAAAGTACAAAGCCATGATCATTGCGCAATACCCTAATTCGAGGTTTGCCAAGGTCCTGTCCGATCCGAATTTTGCTGCCAGCCAGATGTCTGAACGTGATCGCCTGGTGCAGTATTATGATGAGACGTTTATTTTGTTTGAGCAGGAAAAGCATGACGAAGTCCTGACCCGCATCCGCGATCTTGAAGATAAATTTGGTGTCAACAATGTGTTGATGGCAAAGTTTGATCTGTTGAGAGCAATGAGTATGGGGGCCACGGTTGGTAAAGATGCTTATGTCGATGGGCTCAAGCATGTGATCGCAAGGTACCCTAACAGTGAAGAAGAGAAGAAGGCAAAAGATATGTTATTGTTGCTCGGTGACACAGGTTCCGGTAAAGCATATGGAGAGTCAGGGCTTGAGTCTGCTACATTTACGATGGAAGAAAATGCGTTGCATTTTGCTATTGTGTACGTAAGCAACCAGGAAGAGGTTACGCTGGCAGAAACCAAGATAGGATTAGCAGAATTTCATAAGAAGTATTTCGCGCTCGACAATCTTAAATTTACCAATCTGGTTTTCGATCCTGCAAAGAATCACTCCCTTGTCTTGGTGCGGTCCTTTAATACTAAGGAAAAGGCAATGACTTATTATGAAACGGCGATCAGGAATCCAAAAGATTTCCTTCCCGAGAAAGCAGTATTCGAAGTATATCCGATCACGCAAAAGAACTATCGTGAAGTGATCAAAGCGAGATCGCTGACGGAATATAAGGCGTTTTTTGAGGCGAATTATTGAGCGTTCATCTGAAATAAAAGTAGGGGTTCAGAATTCTGAACCCCTACTTTTATTTCAGATGAACATATGAACATTTATTAAGTGGAAAACTCCACCAAAACAGATCCCTTCTCTACTGCCTGCCCAACGGACACATGCACAGACTTGATGATCGCATGATGGGGAGCGGAGATCATGTTTTCCATCTTCATGGCTTCCAGAATGATCAATGGGGTGCCTTTTTCAACTTCCTGCCCTGCTGAGATTTTGATGCCGGTGACTAAGCCAGGCATCGGGGCTTTCAATACATTTAGCTTTTTGGTTTTGGTGCTGTTCAATCCCATCTTTTCAATCAGCAGGTCGAGGTTATCAATCAGGGTGACTTCCTTGATCTCTCCATCTATCTTCAGGGTATATCGTCTTGATGAAGGATCAGAAGCTATAATCGAAATCGTATGGGCAAGGCCATTTTCGAGCAGATGAAAGGTATCCGAATCAATGGGGATACAATCCAGCTTTTGCCAGTCAGCGGAATCCAGGTCGTAGCGCTTCCCTTCGATTTCGACAACCATTGTGGATGTTTTTTTCATGGTAAATTCACTTTCTTTTGCCTTCCTACTTTCTCCAGGAAGATAACTTCATAAACGGTGGATGATACATAGATAATCAGAAATGGCCATATAAAGGTATGATCTGCCGGGCCAAAGCCTTCTTTATATCCAACAATCAGTGCCAGGCACACCAGCATCTTCAGAAAGACAGCAATCATGATCAATTGAATATAGAGTCGTGTCAGCTTGCTATTTGCTGCTATCCTGGCTGCTGCATACATCATCATACAAAAACCAATCATGGTGATCATGCATACAAGGATAAAACCTGCATGCGTACGAAGCACCGGCACGATGAGCAGTAAAATAAAATTAAGCAGGCATTGGATCACCACCGTGATGCCCAGACCAGCAAAAAACGGTTTAGGATTCATCCTTACGGTTGAGTTCTTTGACAAGCTTGTAGAAAAAACCTGTGGTGAATAGCAGGATGAGTGCTATCGTAAAATAAGGTTGTGGCGTATGTAACCATTGATCAAGTTTCTGACCTAACCAGGCAGCGATAGCCAGCAATGCAAACAACTGCAAGGCCATTCCGCTGTATTTCAGATATTGATTGGACTGCGATGGTTTCGCGGTCAAGACATAGCTGCTTTGGATTTCCCGAGGGTATTCAATTCAATCACATCTTCTTCACCCATCACAGCCTTACGTGGTGTATTGCTTTGAGCTCCCATTTTGCATTTCACATTGAATATAGATCCTGGTTGTACGACCAGTTTCGAAGTAGAAACGTCGCCTTCAATCTTTGCAGTTTCTTTAACATGAAGTACATCTCCAACGATGAGAATGCCTTCAAATCGCCCTTCGATGACTGCATTCTCGCAAGTGATATCGCCGATGATATATCCTGTCGGGCCAATGATCACTTTGCCTTTGCATTGAAGTGACCCTCTCAGGGTGCCGTCGATACGTATATCCTTGTCGGCCTGTAAGGAGCCTTCAACATTTGTTCCTTGTACAAGGCTGTTACTGGAGGTAGTTGAAACGGTATTGATACCGTTTGCTTTACCGTTTTGTTCATTCTTTGTATTGCCAAACATCCCTTTGATAAATTAAAGTCGTTAAAAGAAAAGATCAACTATGTCATGGAGACTATAATCTGACAAAAGGGGTTGCCGATAAAGTTAAAAAAGAAAAGTGAAAAGTGAAGAATATTATCCTTCACTTTTCACTCTTCTTTTTACTTTTTTTTGTCCTAGAATTTAGGACAGTAAACGCCGCGGCTCTGTGGACCGCATACGAGGTAAATCATGGAGAATTCAAATCCACCATTGCCTCGACTCTCAGCGCTCAGGCTGGATACGTTGATATCGTAACTGAAACCGATACCCCAGTTGGAATAATCAAATCGGGTGGAAAGGATAAAAGCATCCATCAGGAGCGGTTTTTCAAAATGGCGGGCTAAACGAACCCATCCACCAAACTGGAATGACTGATCCTGACCATCAAGGTTGAACCTGAAGCTATTACCTGCATTGATTTCGAGGGAAGGCCCCTGATTGAAAAATACAGCACCGGGTACGAGGGAGATATCTCCACCGCCCATTGGGAATTGACCACCAGCATGGAACACCATTTTGGTATAATATTTTTCAACTGCATTGCCATCTTCCCTGTAGAAGGAAAGGTTAGCCTGATTAAGGTGATTGATGGCGGCACCCATGTACCAGTTGGTCTTCTTGTCGAGGACAGAGAACCACAAAAGTCCTACACCCACATCGCCAAATAGGAAGTTGTCGGCCAGGCTGGGCTCATTATTGGGACAAGTAGGGCAAAACTCACCATCCGTCACTTGTGATGGCCATTGAGCATTGGTATAATCCAGACTACGCTGTGAAATACCTGCTTCCGCACCCAGTACCATATAATGCGATTTCCTCCTGTCACCACCAACACGACGGGCGTATGAACCTGATAGTTTGAGCGTTAGCGTTGCAAAATCAAGCGATCCCGCTACATCACTCCAGATGTTGGCTCCGAAACCGAAGTTATCATAGCGGCCAACCGGCATTTTCTGGTCGTATGAGACAGCGTAGGTATTGTAGGAGCTTTTCCCCAAAACGGAGGCCCACTGATTCCTGTAATTACCTACAAGACGGGTATTGCAATTCATAACACCGGTCAACGCTGGATTCAGCGTGAGCGGAGACATGTAAAATTGAGAAAAGTGGATATCCTGTCCACGAACGACATTCACGGTTAAAATGAAACCAAGTGAAATAAATAATGCCAGTCTTTTAATCATAGCCCAAAAGCAGTATAGATTCCTGAATAGCCAGAAAATTGGTTAAGAAATAAGTGAATATATAACTTACTGAAAAGCAGACCCAAGACCCCTAAAGGATGGTATGCGGCCCATTTCACAGGCAGAAATATACAAATTCACATTTATATAACGATAGATTGTCTTGAAATTTTGAATTCTATCAGCATATTATAAGGATAGATACGCATCAGACAGAAAAGTTGCCTGTGTGGGCTAAATATTCATCTAAACAAGAGCGAAAAAAGAACAGGACAGGGATATTTTCCCTGTCCTGAGAAATCGTAGTTGCTTTGATTAGAGCAGATGAATTTGAGGTATTATTCTCACTATCAGCGCCTTATTGTATCAAAATCAGTCGCGGCCGATAAACGCCTGGACACCAATATTAAAACCAAAGCGGGTGTAATCAGCCAGGAAACCATCTTCATCAGCACTGTAGATGCTGTACTGCAGGGAGGGTTCAATGGCTACTGAGTTGTTGAGAAACCAGGAATAGCCTATTCCAAAATTCAGCGTAGTGCTTCCTTCATCGGAAAGTAAGGAGAAGAAATCCATTCCGGTCGATCCGAAATCAATACCTGCCTGGGCGTATAACGAATTGAGAAAATAGTAGCGAGCCCATGGACCGAAACCAAACTGGCTATCTGATTCACCATCATAAGAATAGCTCAGGAGGCTTAGCCTGGCGCCGATGGCGAGATCGTTGATGACGTAGTAACCCACATTTGGAGACAGATTAAACCATGTTTCGGAATTGACATCACCATCCGTTTTGATGCTGTTAAATCCTAAAGTACCTCCGACCATCCAGGCACCTGAATTTACGGTTTGGGCAGAAACAATCCTGGTCATGGATACCAGAACGATTAATGTAAGGGTGGCTTTTGTAAAAAGTTTCATTTGGGTAAAAGTTTAATGGTTAGAGAATAGAACAATATTAATAAAATTTTACATATGATTTAAAAATATATACTATACCGCACAATGTGTGGACCCCACATTTATCAGGCCGAATCACAACTTTATCAATTTTTCAACACATGACACGCCATTCATCTCCATCACAGCAAAATAGATACCTGTACTCCACGTATTACAATCAATAGTTGTGTTTTGTCCGCTGATTCTTTGCTGCATGATCATTTTTCCAAATACATCGAGTATGCGTATTGTCCCTTGTGCCTCTTCCTTTAACTTGACTGTAATTGATTGCTCAAAGGGGTTTGGAAAGACAGATACTTCACCTGAAGACACACCAGGTTTAATACTGACAGGAATACAATCCGGATCATAAGGCCCACCTGGAGAACCACTCAGACAACCAGCAAACCAGTTCGATGGATCATTTAAATTGAACCCCGGGTCTGTAAGCTCAAGTGTATACCCTTCGCCATCTGCATCTGTATTCCATGGTGCACTATCATCATAGCAGATACTCAGTCGTATTTGTCCGTCAGCATCATATAGGCGAATCAAATCACCGCTATTTCCAAGTCCAAAATTGAGGTCTCCTATACGTTGTGTTACACCACCGTGCAAAGCACTAAAGGCATCAACATCTTCACACAGTACCAAATATCCTTCTGCACTCAGTGTGGTCCCCGTAGGAATTGTAAAAATGTGGTTGTCATCATCATCACGAATAGACCATCCGGAAAGGTCAACCGGGATATTAAGTTGGTTTTTTATTTCAAACCAATCACCAGTTTCATGGTCAACTGCGGAATGGTAATTGATCTCACTCACGATCAAATCATCCTCACACGAAAGATAAGCCACTCCCGGGCTGCCACCCATGCATCCGTCAAACCAGCTTGATGGTAATTCCGGATCGGGTTGATTCTCTTTTCGTTCCAGTGTACGGCCAAAGCCGTCTGGTGTGCATGCCCAGGGGGCTGTATCCAGGTATGAAGCCTGAAGTACTGCTAACCCCTTGCGATCTACTATTCGAATCTGGTCACCATTATTATCCAGTTTAAATAATGTGCTGCCTGCTTTATTGAATACATCGGGATGGAGGGTTGTAAAGCGATCAATATTTTCTACAATGACCATTCGCTCACCGGGAAGTAATATTGTTCCGACTGGAATAGCGTAGGCATTATACCACTCGCGGTCCTGCATTTTGTAGTGCGACAAATCAATTGGATAATCAGCTATATTGGTGATCTCAATCCAGTCACCTGCATCTGTTGTCGGATCAGCATGATAATTGACTTCTGAAAGTTCAAGCGCAGCAGGTTGAGCAGTGCCGGTAAAGTGAGCGGTGAAGTCTGCAAACGTGGCCAGGTTGATAGAAAAGGACTCATGCAATGTATCAAGAGATAGATTCTCTTCCCAATGATCGAAGCTATACCCAGGGTTGGCAATGGCAGTGATGGTCACCGGATTGCCATCAAAATAAATGCCGGCCCATGGATAGGTCTTTGGAATGATCGAGTTGATATGGATGACACCGGCCTCGGCTGGTTCTACACGCAGTGTGATGTCGACCTGGTTGTCTAGCCCAAAATAGTCTTCGATCTGATTGCGCTGATAGATGCGTCGAACGACGTGAAATTCCTTCAAATCATGCACATTGTTACGCCATTGAAGAGAGTCAGGTGAGCCCCATCGCGCACTTTGACGATTTATTTCTGAGGCAATTTCAACTGCATTTTCATTGATCAATCCTTCCGCTTTTTCCGGTGTCCAGTATTCATTCATCAGATCAGCAAAACGATTAATAAAGTAGCGCTTAAATCCTGGATTTTCCAGCAGACTATTCATCATGTCTGTATAGCGGTTTGGATAAGCAGGATTTGCCAATGCTTCCTCAAGAATGTTTACAGTAGTTGATGGACCATTTGCCTGTGCATAGGTGACATCAAAAAGGATGAATCGCCAGCGTACATCAGGTGCTCTGTAAAGTCTGGTGTTATTGAAATATATACTCGAGAACCAATCGCCATTACCGAGGTACATCTCCGCTGTAAAATAATCTACCCAGTTTTCCCAGTCAATCCTTTTTTGTGCAGCGGCAAATTGGGTGGGATCGGCCATATCGTTTTGAATGATAAAATCACTCATCGAATAGAAATCATCACCAGTGCCTTCATCAACCAGATAATCCTCGTCTTCAAAGTAAGAGGTCAGGATCTGATCGACCTCGTCGGGATCAGCCCCATGATTGTCACGCACGTAATATTCATTGGTCACTTCTCTTCCACCATAATGGCCCCAGTATTCTCCGTTGATAAATACAGCCATATGCTGGTATCCTGTTGCAGCGCAATGTGTGGGCAGCGTCAACTGATTAGCAATGACATCACGCATGCGTGTGCTATTCCAGTCATCATCCATGTTGCGTACACGAAATTCGCGATAGCTGGTGATACCCGGTTTGTCTCTTGCAAACAAAGGGAAATGAACATCGTCTACAGCTCCATAATCCTCATCAAATGCAAACTGCATCGATTTCTGATCAAACGCAATTGAATATCCACCCACAGGCCGAATACTCGCATTTTCGGAGAAGACCAGGTTTTTTTCCTGATCAAAATACTCGAGATGAGCAGGTGCCCGGTTTCCGGAATTGTAGTTATCGTACACAGCTAATCCGCCACTGCCGTCATTGAAGAGATCGCCGGGTCTGGCAGTGATGCTCAGTACCGGTAGTTCATGTTTTACCCCAATAAAGTAAGAAGCACTTGCAGATGGTCCTGCTAATCTGCCGGGCTCGTAGCTTCTTGCTCTGATGACAGAGGTAGTACTGATAGTAAATGGATCAGTGTATAAAGTGGATGTGTCTACTGGTTCACTACCATCGGTCGTATAGCGAATAAAGCTTCCGGATATGGTAACGGTTACATCGTTTTGATAAAATCCGGCTGATGGAGCTATGACCGGTTTGACTGCATAGTCTGGCAAGCAAGTGTTACCATTCGCTTCAGCGGGTGTAGGGCTATCTGTCAGGCACCAGGCACCGGAGTCATCGCTACGCATCATCGAATGGCCTGGCAATAAATATCCAACCGTAATGCTATCCAATATTACGCCACCAGCATCATAAAGTACCACGGTTTCCCCAAATCCGATTTTGAAATTAGTATGATAAACGGTGGTAGTAACATTACCAAAAAATGGAGGATTGGGTCCGTAGAATACTTCTGATGTGGGAATTCCAAAATGCAACCAGGTTCGTGCTGAAAGATCACTGGAAGGTGGTACCACATTGTGAACCTCGATGGCAAGTACATTGTCACCAATGATCAATAAGGAACTTAAGTCCGCTTTGGAAATTGGAAATACCTCAGGATTGCCTCCCACATACATTTGTGCTTCGTGATCAGTCTGCGTGACTGTCATATAATCAGCTGCACCGTCAGGCATGTTTGAGCTGCGGGCTATTTCGATGCCATTGAGATAGGCGATGAAACCATCATCATAGTCCATGCTCAGGATGGCACTGTCGAGTTTGGAAGGATCCGTTACTGTGAATGTACGTCGGTAATAAAAGGAAGTTGTTGTATCAGGTACGGTCGTGGCATCATCATCATCTCCATAACCAAAACCACCTGGTGCGGCAGTCCACGTATTTTCATCAAAGGTGGTACTGGTCCAATCTGCAGGTGGCTGTTCGGTGCCAATAAATAACCGCCATTGATCGCCTTCATAGATAGCTGTCTCCCAATGGTGGATTAAATTTTGGCTCAAACCACCTCTGTTTTTTCCGGAGGCATAAACGAGTACACGTTCCCCAGTGGCCAGCGAATGATCAGGAAAAGTCCATTTTAGTTCATCATTGTCACTTAAGCTGAGACCGATCAGATTTTGATCTGAGGCGCCTGCGTTAAATAGTTCAATCCAATCAGGGTAGTCATCATTTTCATCCGCTAGTTGGTAGTAATTGGTGGGGGAGACTTCGGAGAGGATGAGTTGGGCATGGGACTGGATCGGGATCCAGAGGAGCAGTGTTGCAATTTTGAATATGGGTTTCATAGCTATGATCTTTCGATTGGCTAAAGTTAAAGATGTTGTTTGGAAAGCAAAGGAGAGGCGAGAGGTGATAAAGATGGTAAAATTGCAACGGTCGGGCAATTTATTTTTATAAATGGCAGAAACAGCATGTGCCACTACTTTGCAATAGTCCGGACTTTTTCAGGGTGTTGGATTCAATGAATAGCTCGTACTTCTTCCACCTTCTTCATCTTTTACCAGGATCTCTTTTTTAACGAGATCGTTTAAATCGCGAACTGCTGTATCGGAAGAACATTTGACCATCTTAGCCCATTTGGAGGAAGTGAGCTTTCCAATAAATCCATTCATCAATTTTTGGATCATGAATCTCTGCCTTTCATTGAGGGATGTATTTATTTGCTTTTCCCAAAACCGGGCTTTTTGCAAAACGCTTGCAAGCGTTTCCTCGCTCGCGGACAATGCTCGATCCAGACATTCTAGAAACCATTCTAGCCATAGGGTGATATCTAATGTTCCCTTCTGAGTGCTCTCGAGTATGTCGTAATACCCATTTCGTTCGTTTCTGATTTGGGCGGACATGCTATAGAAGCGGTTACTGCTTTTATCGGATCGAGCAAGCTGCATGTCAGCAAGTGCACGCGCTATGCGACCATTGCCATCATCAAACGGATGTATTGTTACGAACCATAAGTGAGCTATGGCCGCCTTGATGACTGGGTCCAGGCGCTGCTCCGCATTAAACCAGTCAAGAAAATGTTCCATTTCATCTTTCAACAACGCTGAATCAGGTGCGTGAAAGTGAATGGTCTCACGCCCCATTGGGCCAGAAAGCACTTGCATGGGATCAGATGTTTCGTTTTCACGCCAACGACCTACCACGATTTTTTGCATTCCACTTCTGCCTGTTGGGAACAGTGCTGCGTGCCATCCAAACATGCGGTCCGCTGTGAGGGCTGATTCAAAATTTTGTGTTGCATCAAGCATCATTTCAACCACACCTTCAACGTTGCGGTCTACAGGTATGACACCTCCGATATCCAAACCTAATCTTCTGGCAATGGAAGAACGAACCTGGTCTGCCTCAAGAAGCACCCCTTCTATTTCACTAGATTTAAGGACATCCAATGTTAAGGTTTGAAGGTTTGCTTCCGCTTGTAAATTGAACCCTAAGCTCGCCATACGGCCCAGCAGTTTTCCTTGCTTATGCCGGACATTGATGAGCAGAGCTGTCAACTCTGACTCTGCCCAGGTAAAATGAGGCCACCCTTTCTGTTGATATATATAACCTGCCATTTTGTTTCTTTGCGGCGAATATAGGTCATTTTCATCGCAAAATCAATTTAACGCCGCATATTATGCGGCGTATAACTCAAATAATCGCCGCATAGACTGATTTTTTCTCCTTGTGCGGTGAATAGATGCTCTAATCCCCGCAATGGATTTCAGATTGAAGGTCCCTAGGTGACGCCCTGGTTCATTAAATGGAAGCGGTAAGCATGTTATGACACTAAATAAAGTATTTTTCACATTCACTTCTATCGCATGCCATGATTGTGACAGACACTCATTATAAGATTGTTTTCAACTACATCAAAGGGTGTTGTTATCCCGCGCAATACAAAAACAGAACGAAATGCGAAAGCGACTTCGGAGCATGGGATGGTGATCTATCAGACGGATAATTTGCCAGGACTGCAAGTGTATAATGGGGCAAATTGGATGCGGTTTACGGAGGTGGTGGATTAGGGTAATCCTTGAAATATAAAGGGCCATCCGTTTGTTACGAAAGTCATTTAATGTGGAAGGAACTTACTAGCCTCGATAATATTAGCGCATTAAATTCTTCAACTTCATAAGTTTTTTTTCTCTTTTTCCAAAGGTGGCTAATATATATTGCTTCGAATAGCTTGGGCTATTGCTTTGCCAGAAAGACCTAAGGGAACCTCTAAAAACCTATCATAAAAGTATGCCATATGATTTGAAGTTTGTATCTTGAAGATATGAAAAATAAGAATCAGTCAGGTCTCTTTGACGGTCAGAATAGGATGACAAAGCTCATATCACTCAAGGATCCACTAATTGCAATTGGAGAAACCATTGATTTTGAATCGTTCAGGTTAATTCTTGAAAACGCCACAGTGCAACAGCCAACAACAAAAGGCGGCAGACCACCATTTGACAGGGTCATGTTATTCAAGGCCTTAGTTCTACAAAAGCTATATGGTCTGAGTGATGAGCAATTGGAATATCAAATCAATGACCGATTGAGTTTCATGAGATTCCTTGAATTAAGCCTTGCCGATAAAGTGCCTGATCAAAAGACATTTTGGTATTTCCGCAATGCATTAACAAGGACCGGAGTAATAGATGAGGCTTTTGTACTATTCCGCGATAAACTAAGACGGAATGGGTATATGGTTCAGGAGGGGAAGATCGTAGATGCGAGTATAGTGAAAGCTCCTATTCAAAGGAACAGCAAAGAAGAACATGACAAAATCAAAAACGGAGAGATTCCCCAGGAATGGTCAGAAAATAAGAGGCGGCAAAAAGATGTAGATGCCAATTGGACTCGAAAAAATGGAAAGAATTATTACGGATACAAAAATCATATAAAGATTGATGCGGGTAGTAAACTCATTGATGAATTTGAAGTGACACAAGCGAGTGTACATGATAGTCAGGTGATGGAAGAATTACTTGAAAAAACTGATTCTGGTCAACCGATGTGGGCAGACAGTGCCTATGATAGCAAAGAAATAAGGAATGTATTAAGAAGGCACAAGATGGGATGTCGAATACATAAAAAAGGAAATCGACATGCAATGCTTACGAAGAAACAACGAGAAGCGAATACTTTCAAATCCAGGACACGTGCTCATGTAGAACATATATTCGCCTCAATTCGAAATCGGGTATCAGGATTACAAGTAAGATGTATTGGCTTTATAAGATCAACTACCGATATCACCATGCAAAACCTGGTATATAATATGACCCGAATTGTTTACATCAAGAAAAGTGAAGAGATAAGACTGCTCATATGAGAAAAGTCGATCAGAATTGGTCAAAAAGGCAATAAAAAAGCCAATCAATTGACAATAAATTAGTCGATGAGTAAAAAATAGAACCTGCATTTTACTAAAATGACAACTTTAAAAAGATGAGAGGCTTTTATTTTCAAAATGATCTAATATATGAAGTTGTTAGAGGTACCCCTAAGTTGTTAAATAGAATTTCAGAATTGTCTGTATTCAACTCAAGGAAAGGCATATGCAATCCATAACATGTTACCCTTGAAATTTGTATATATGTTGCAATGTAAATTTTTTTTTAAAACTTCTTTATATAGCTTACTTATAATAATTTTATAAATTTAATAATACTAAATAATTTATCGCTAATTAATTTTAAGTTGAAATATTCCCTTTGTGCAATGAAATTAATGTAATAATAAAACAAATAAATGTAGCTATTGTACTAAACATTAACGCATACCTATCTTCAAATAAATAATTTACAATTTTATCCCCTTCAATGAATAGATGGCCTTTACCCTTAATGTTCATAGGCTTCACTCCATAATCGATTGGCATAATGATACTTGGATATTCGTAAATTACATTTTCTAAATTCTCAAGAGTAACTTGCTGATTCTGTATATTAATATTTTGCCTATCCATTTGTAAGATTCCATAAAAATTATTTAAAGTCAAATTTGAGAATTTGTTGTAAAAATAGATTCCTTTATCCCTATGCAATGGAGGATATCGCAAATATTCGACTTTCCCTTGCAGCATAAAAGAATCGGTGTTTAATTTAACAGCCTTGCTTTCATCCGTTGCATTCAAGAGTTTGCTACTAACATCTAATAATTTATGAGCGTCGGTAGTAAAATCCTTTGATAAATATTCTAATATTACACTTGTGTCTTTTATAGCATTTGTATAATCAAATAAGTTAATTAATTCAAAGTCATTATCATCATATTTAAAATAATATCCTTCTTCTGTGGTATATTTATTAAATAAATCGAAATATACATGGTCTTTCATTATTAAGTCAATAGACACTTTAACGCCTACTGGTTTACTTATAATATAGGGCGCAATAAACGGTTTACACTTATAATCATCAATGATCGCCAATGTATATTTATTAATAATGGGTCTATACATAAAGAAGAAAAATGAATCCGGAAATTGACTAAAATATTTAGCCTCCCAATATGTTTTGGCTTCTGGTGGCCAAGGTATTGATGAAATCCTCATCGTTCTTTTTGAATCAATTACTGCAATATTCGTAGCGGATTCAAGATATGAAATCTCAGTTGAATCCCCATTTTTCCTATTCAAGTCTTCACAAATTGATAACATCTTAACTGATGATCCATGAGGGGTAAGCACTTCATAAGTATCCTTCCATTTAATAAATATTTTATCGGCTAGGAAATCTATTGACGGGCATTTAGTTGCCGAATCAATACTTTGATCAATTGGAGTGTTTTGAATTTCAATTTTTGAAATTTCACCTTCATAATTGTCTTTTAATTTGAATGCTGTAGTAGTACTCAAATCCGATCCAATAAAAGCTAATATTGACTCCTGATTTGGAGAATATATCTCCAATTTATCTGAAGTAATTATTGATAAATAACTATTGTTTAAATATTCGAATGGTTTCAGGGTGTCTTTATTGTTTAAAATATAAAAGCTTAAGTCCTCAATGCTCATGTTTTGTTTTTTTATGTCTTTGAAGCGGTATATTTTAGTATCAAAACTGTATGAAGGTATAGCATCGATTATGCTTTGATCAGGAGATGTAATTAAATAATTTATAGTATTATTTACGCTATCAATAAAATCGAGTATGCAGTGCTGTGCAGGCACCATTATCCCATCATGGGGGATTTTATCATTAAGGCAGCCACACAGAGGACTTGTTGGGCGATCATCCCTATAATCCTCAGTATATTTGACAGATTCAAATCCATAGATTGTAAGTGAAAAATTATTTAATTGATTTGATTTATTATATATATAATAAGACGTTCCAATTAAGCAAATGGAAACAAATGCGAGAATTTTAGAAGTTATATTTGAATTTAAGAGTTTATATTTTAAATATCAAAAAATAGAATATGGTATTGTAATTAATATGTTCTTTAATATCTGTTTAGATGGATTATATTTTACAAAAAATATTGAAAAAATATTTTCAGTATTTTTATTAGAATTAATGTTTGGGTCTACAATTTTCTTTTTTCTTTTACTCATAGTTAATTATTTGACACTTTGGCATAATATATTGATATTATTTATATTTTATAAAGTAATTTTACATTTTGCTGTCCGCCCTATATTTTTATTCCAGCATTCTTAAATATTGCCGGACATCTTCTTTTAAGTGTTTTATGAAATTTTAATATTGCCGAAATTTGTTCTTTGCGCAGATATGTTTATTTTAAAAAATTAATTCTCTGCGGGAAAAATCAATTAAAATGGCATATTGCCAAATTAATATTATGGTGTTATAATAAATTCCATTTTTGTTTTTGAATCACACCCCTCAGTTGATCAAAAACATCTATTGCGGCTATATTAATATCTACAACATTCAAGAAGTCTCGATCTTTTCCTCTTATACCCTTGCTTCTAAAGAATTCCGTTAATTGACTTGCAGCCTCTAGTTGTAAGCGCAGACTTGCTTTAGTTTCATCATAACTATTCTTAACCGCATTTTCAGTTTGGACTTTCATGCATTGTAAATAGTGTCTAAAAGAGGAACCTTCATTATAATTGGTAACAGAAGGTTGAGCTCCGGAGAACAATATATCTCCGTAAGATGAATTGAAATCAACCGGAGTACGCAGATGG
>JANNSS010000312.1:0-5373 GCA_031402955.1 Saprospiraceae bacterium | reverse complement strand
ATCAATGCGTGGTCAGAGATTTCAGGCATGTTGATCAGTTTTTGTGTTGCTATCTATTTTGAAATTATTTATGATGGACCAATGGCGTCACATGAAAAAATGGTTTGGGGCGTATTGATCACCACAGTTGGATGGGTTGTTATCACTTTGTTGACAAAGCCCGAATCTGACGAAGTACTCAGGAAGTTTTACACGCAGGTCAGACCGCACAAACTTGGCTGGAATGCCTGGCTTAAAAATTCACCTGCCATATCAGCACCGGAAAAAGAAGGTTCTGGGTTGACCTTAGAACTTGGTGCAATGCTCATTGGTTGCCTGATGGTATATGGATTCTTGTTCGGACTGGGTTACTGGATATATGGAGATGTAACGAATACACTTATTTCTTTTGGCGTGGCCTTTTTATCATCGTTTGCACTATATAAAATGTGGCCAAAATTGTCATTTGCATAAGCAGTTCAGATCACTCATTTATTACATTTCCAAGTTGATGATCCCTATGTATTCAGGTTGATATTTTCTTTTTTAAGATCGAAAAAGTTTGAATCACCCAGATAAGTGATGAGGCTGCTACGAACATAAAAGCTATCCGGAGGTCTAAGGCTTTAGCTATAAATCCTATCAGTACAGGACCGACCAGAAATGCTGCCATTCCAAATGTATTCATCGTTGCTAAACCTGCTCCGGGGGGTAACCCAGGCACCCTGGCAGCTGCAGCAAAGAGGATCGGTGATGCTACTGAAACACCTAAGCCTGTTAACATAAACCCAGGCAATGAAATCCAGGGATTCATCGATAAGATAATGATGATCAGTCCTGTCGTAACAAGGACTCCACCTGTCATCAATACTTTCATATGTCCGTGCTTCGCAATAAGCGAATCCCCCAGGAATCTTCCACCTGCCATAAAAAAAGCGTACAGCCCAAAGCCCCACCCTATAATCGTTTCAGGAGCTGCTGTAATCTCCCTCAGATAGACGGCTGACCAATCTGCCATCGTGCCTTCGGCCAGGAACGTGCAAAGACTTATACTGATCAATATCCACAGTAATCTGTTTGGTTTGAACATGGATAAGCCGGATCCAGGTGGCTGTTTGTTTTTCTCCCAATCTTCATGAATCTGTTGCAGATCTCCGCGAATAACTATAGTAACCAGTAATGTCAATACCGCAATCATAGAAACATAGAAAAGATGTGCATCAATCCACTTCCCGGCAAGCCAATTAAAGGCTACAACCCCAAATCCTGAAAGCAATGCTCCCGCCATAGCGCCCAGGCTCCACATGCCATGACTCGCAGACATTAACCTAACACCACTCTCCTTTTCAAGATCTGAAGCGCAGGTATTCATCGCAACATTGGTAAAAGCAAAAGAAGCACCGGCAAGTATCAATCCAAAAGCAACCAGCGAAACGGAAGGAACTATTACCGGTAACATAAACATGACCCCCATCAAGACTATGGACACTAATGAAGTTCTGACAGCACCCCATCGGGAAATGATAAATACAGATATAGGATTTGCTATCAGATTACCAACAGGCAGCCCGAGTAATAGGAGGCCTAACTCAGCTTCGTCCAGTATGAATTTCTCCTTCACATATGGAATAAAGGAAGCCCAGGTCCCAAAGATCAGCCCGCACAATGCGAAAATAATCCCGGTAGCTCTGGCCGGTGCAAATCGGATAAATTCGCGGAGATGGATCACTTTTCTTTGTTAGTGTAGTAAAAGGTATGCTGGTACAATTCCGGATTTCAATTCCCTTCCCAGAGCTGGAGAGACTTGAAATCTTCCCTGACAGGTAAAAAAGCATCTATCACTTTACACATGGTCAATGCTTTGGCACTGTGTGGTACATGTGAAGGAATAAAAACACTGATACCCTGGGTTAAAATCTGCGTTTCACTATCTAGCGTAAACTCAAGGCTACCTTCAATGACGTGGGTCCATTGCTCATGAAGGTGGTGGTGTTCCGGAAGAAGAGCTCCTTCTTCAAGGACAAGGTGCCCAAACGTAAGTTTATCTGAGTGAAATAATGCACCATGGATTCCGTTCATCAATTTGCGATGTGGGATTGAATTGTAGTCAATAAAAGGCATAGATCAAATATTTGCTTTAGGGTAAAGGTAGTAGAATCCTTGAAGCGGGAATATGACAACTTACAGGAAGTGATTGATCCGGAAGGAACAAAGTGGATGACCCAAACTTTGAGCACGTTTAAGCTATAGGATGAACAACGGTCACTTCCGCTCATTTTAAGAACATGATGACTAACCAAAAGAAGCAGGTATTTTTGTTACAACTGAGCAGTGGAATTGAATAAAGCATTTCAAAATAATTGTATCCCTATGACACTTGAAGAAAGGATAGCTGGTTCGGAAACACGGATCTTTAAAGCTGTATTTCCCAATACGACCAATCATTACGATACCCTCTTTGGGGGTACTGCCATGCATCTCATGGATGAAGTCGCCTTCATCACCGCAACGAGGTTTAGCCGCCAGAAAATGGTGACTGTGAGTAGTGACAGGATTGATTTCACCAAACCTATCCCCGCAGGAACCATTATTGAACTTGTTGGCCTGGTGACGCATGTGGGGAACACCAGCCTCAAAGTCAAGGTGGATATATACATTGAAGAAATGTACTCTGATCATAGGGAGAAGGCTATTACAGGTATATTTTCCCTAGTTGCTATTGATAAACATAAGAAACCGGTTCCGGTCATTCGATGATCATGAAAAGAATTATGGAATGAAATCCCTCTTCGGTCCAGTTTGTGGTTTGATTAATTACACTAATTTTAGAATATGAAACCATCCATCAGGCTACGCGCCTCCTATTTGCTCAGAGCAGGCATGCTCTCTGGTCTATTCTTCCTTTCTGCTGTATCTAGTGCGCAGATAACGCCTCCCGGCTATGAAAGGGAAGTCAAAATGAGGGAAGCTGAGAAGCAACTGTCCAAGCTTGATCGTGATTCCATGATGGTGACTGATACTGTAATTGTATTTGACCCCGAGACCTACGAGCAAACCATCACGGTCGTCAATACAAATTACTCCTTAAGGGATTTTTGTAAGAATGTGCTTGGTATGCCTGATCCCGATATACTGTTGGATGGTCAGCCTCACACGATTATCGACCCTAAAGATTATGGGGACATGGTGGTCAGATTGACTCCTGATGGGAAGATTGAGATTGTATCTGAGTGAGCAGTGGGAAGTTGGCAGTCCTCAGTTGGCAGTTTGCAATCTGCAGTCTTCAGTAAGCAGTAGTCAGTTAGAAGTGAGCATCGTGTGCAGGGAAAATACTCTGGAAGCTGGCAGCTGGTAGCTAAGAAAAGTGAGCAGTGAGAAGTTAGCAGTTGGCAATGTGCAACATGTGTAATGAAGAAACCCTGGAAGCTGGCAGCTAAAAAAAGTGAGCATTTGGCAAAGGGCAAAGTATAAAAGAAAAAAATCAGATATGGGAATTGAGACAACAACACTGAAGTTTTTAAAAGATCTGGACAAGAACAATAACCGGGAATGGTTTCAGTCGCATAAGGATCTGTATGAGCAGACGCTGGAAAATGTAAAAAGTGCCGCAGAGGAGGTCAAGAAATTGCTGAGTAAAAAAGATCAGATTGAAGAGGCTAAAGTATTCAGGATATACAGGGATGTTCGGTTTTCAAAAGATAAGGTGCCGTATAAAAACAACATGGGTGTTCATTTCACCAGGGCTACTCATCAGCTCAGAGGTGGCTATTATCTTCACCTTGAACCCGGTAAAAGTTTTGCCGGAGGTGGCTTCTGGGCACCGAGTCCGGAGGATCTGAAAAGGATACGAGATGAATTTGCATTTGATGACAAGCCGATTCGCAAAATCACCTCGGCAAAGAACTTCATAAAATACTTTGGTGCGTTACAAGGCGATGAGCTAAAAACTGCGCCTTCAGGGTATGACCGAAACCATCCTGCGATCGACCTGATCCGAAAGAAACAATTTACGGTCATGCGTAAATTCACCGACAAAGAAGTGTTGGATAAGGCCTTCCTGAAAGAAGTAACACTGACCTTTGAAGCCATGCGACCATTTTTCGATTACATGAGTGAGGTGCTGAGTACGGACATTAATGGGCAGTTGATTATGAAGTGAGGCGGTGCATATCATACGCTTTTCCCGAAAAATATCACGATTAGAGTCAAGAAGAATAAACCACTAGTACCTTAGGATCCGGTTAGCCTAACCGGATGCTATACACACAAGCTAACATTTTTCAGCCATGCTTACACAAAAAGGAAAATACGCTATTAAGGCCCTGGTCTATCTCGCTGAAAAAGGTGAATTAGTCCGGACGCAGGAGATAGCTGATGGTGCACACATCCCAAAGAAATTCCTGGAGTCCATTCTCATTGAGTTAAAAAACCATGGTCTTGTCACGAGCCGGCAAGGAGCCTCTGGAGGATATTTTCTGAATAGGAAACCTGAAGAAATTACCCTTGCAGAGCTACATCGCATATTTGAAGGCCCCATTGCATTACTTCAGTGTGCTGCATTAAAATTTTATAAACCCTGTGATGACTGTGATGATGTAGACACCTGCCATCTCCGCCAGGCAATGGTGCAGGTCAGAAACCAAACCCTGAGAACGCTTGAGTGCCTGACCATCCAGAAAATTGTGGATGGCGAGGAATGTAAATCCTGATGAAATATCATGGCCTTCATTACTTTGGATAATCATTTCTTTCGTTTCGCTGCATTATCTTAAAGTCAGTATGTTGCGATGGATCGGAATAAGCCTTGGGATGGGCATCATTACCTTTATTTTACAAATAGCGTAAGAGGAGATAAAAACGAAAGACCATCTTTGTGATTATGGAAAGATTCAAATTCAGACATATCACCTTCGTCATTCTTGCCTTGAAACTGGTTTTCATAGGTTGGCTGATCTGGGAATTTTTCCATTCGCACCAGGATCAGACCTTCACTTTTGACCGGGAATTTCTTTTGTTTTGCCTGGCCGGATTTATAGCTCAACTCATTGACGGGACTCTGGGTATGGCATATGGAGTTAGTTGCTCCACGATCCTCCTTCAATTGGGTATCAGCCCGGCAGTTGCCTCAGCAAGTGTGCATACGGCAGAAGTTTTTACAACCGGTGTTTCCGGATTATCCCACCTATATTTTAAGAACGTCGATAAGCACCTTTTCCTGCGACTGGCCATTCCTGGCATCATAGGCGCAATGCTTGGAGCCTTTTTACTGTCAAGAGTTCTGGACGGTAATATGGTCAAGCCTTTCATTGCCGGATATCTACTCATCCTGGGGATTTTAATTCTGATCAAAAGTATCCGCGAACCTTTATTCAAGGATGAAATAAAACGAGTCTC
>JANNSS010000311.1:0-7266 GCA_031402955.1 Saprospiraceae bacterium | reverse complement strand
CCCCCCCATCCTGCAATCAATCACCCCCCGATTCATCACCGCCGCCTCCCCAGCCGTAATATTGACTACTCCATAAACAATCATCAATCCCCTATTATCCAATAACCCATTTACATTCAATGTCGACCCCACCGGCACTGTCACTTCGCCCCCTTCCCCTATCCTCATCCCTGCTATCATTGTCACCCCAGCTGACAACACTACACAAGATGCCTCAGGACACGCACACGAATTGATCCTCACCGTATCTGTTGCTTCAGGCAGATCACCTGACAACCAGTTACCAAGATCTTCCCAATTATCATTATTTCTACCCAACCATACCTGATCTGATGTCGGAATCGGAGTAGAAATTTCTTCGCCATAATAATTCAGGATCTCCTCATCACTAACCTGACTCACATTCATCAAATCCAGTCCCGTCCATTCGGCTGGCATCATAGTTTCCTGTAAGTCTAAATAATCATATGTGCTGATGATGTCCGGTGCAAACGGAAGTCCTGGATTATTACTTGGATCGGGATTCAAATCATCATTCAGCTCATGGCTGTTATGAAAAGTGTTTACATACGTCGAGGCTTTATCCCAATCCGTATACGTCACCATGCCAACCTGAACTGTATCCTGCAAGTCATTACGAAAATACCGGCGATGTACCACCCAGTCTTCACCCGGAAAGCGGTACAATACCAAGACGAATGGATGAAGTCTGACCAATCGTACATCCGCTATATTTGTATCAATGGATGAAAGGTTTAGAGCCGAATTGCTGTTGATCGTGGATTTGACTTCAAAATGCGGGGATGGACATCCGGGGCACGATGGATGATTGTTAGCACCCTGGCCGATGGATAGAAAAACATAATCTTCCTGACCCGGAACCCAACCAATCGGACCATTGGTCAATGTCTTTAGGTTTCTGACCATGAGTCCCCCAAGGCTGTAGGCAGAACCCGGAATATCATCTCCACTTCGGTTGGTCACCGTGATATTACCGGTCAGCACAAAATCACCTTGCGTCAGTTTGTAGAGCAAAGGCCCACGCCAATCCGCAAACCAGGTTACGGTATAAGGCATCATCGTGAAATAACCAGGTTGTGTCACACTAATATCATGTGTTTCCAGCGCCTGAATATTCCAACCCTCACTCTCCTGCACATCTAACCACTGCCCTAATGAACAGATATCATCAAAGTGCGTGGTCCATTGCGCACTGATGTGGCCAGATGGATTTCCCAGCAGCGTCGCTGTCAACCATAGAATAACAAGTGTTCTCACGGTGTCGAAAATACGATGACATTCTCCTTACCAACCCGCCAGGATGACAATGGGTCGTACCTGATTAATATTTAGTACGGATCGTTTAACAACCAGTGTTCCCTCTCTGCGCAACAACTAACCACCTCTCCTGTCAAAATCGTACTTTTGAAGAAAAAAAATATGCCCATTTACCATAAACTCGGGTCTTTCCCCCAAAAACGGCATACGATATTTGATAAACCGGGAGGCGGCATCCATTACGAACAACTCTTTGGTACTGTGGGGTTTGACGGCATGTCTTCCCTCCTCTACCACCTCCATCGCCCCACGCAGGTCCGCAGTGTAGCTGAACCCATAAACGTGATGCCCAAGATCGCGGTGGAACGTAACATGAAGGCGCGTCTCCTGCAGGGGTTCAATATCCCAAAAGGAGATGACTGGCTGGAGTCCAGACATCCTTTGCTGATCAATAAAGACATCCATGTAGGACTCGCCGCACCCACCAAATCACTGACTTCCTATTTTTACAAAAATGCGGATGCAGATGAGATGATTTTTGTTCACCGCGGCTCAGGTACCCTGCGCACATTCCTGGGCAATATCTCTTTCGAGTATGGCGATTATCTGATCATACCCCGGGGCATGATTTACCAGATCGATTTCGATACGGATGAAAACCGTTTACTGTATGCAGAATCATTCCATCCGATTTATACACCTAAACGTTATCGAAACTGGTTTGGACAGTTATTGGAGCACTCCCCATTTTGTGAAAGGGATTATAAGCTGCCCTCCTTACTCGAAACATTTGACGAGAAGGGTGATTTCCTGATCAAGATTAAAAAGCAAGGCTTCCTGCACGAAATGGTCTATGCCACGCATCCATTTGATGTGGTTGGTTGGGATGGATACAATTTCCCCTATGCGTTTTCCATTCACAATTTCGAACCGATCACCGGGCGGGTGCATCAACCACCGCCTGTTCACCAGACATTCGAGACAAAGGCTTTTGTGGTGTGTTCATTCTGTCCGAGATTGTATGACTATCATCCACGCTCTATCCCGGCTCCATATAATCACAGCAATATTGATTCAGATGAAGTCCTATATTACGTTGACGGTGACTTTATGAGCCGCAACAATATCGAGCAAGGTCACATCACATTGCATCCGGCTGGCATTCCACATGGTCCTGCCCCTGGTGCGTATGAAAGAAGTATCGGCCAAACATATACAGAAGAGCTGGCGGTGATGATTGATACGTTTGCACCGCTGATGGTGACGGAGCATGCGCTGAAGATTGATGATGGAAAGTATTTTAAATCCTGGCTCGAGTAGCAAGGAGCAAGGAGCATATCGAAGCGCAGCGGAGATCCCGCTCGCTGCGAAGCCGAAAAGCGGGAGAGCAAAGGGCATACTTCGACTCCGCTCATTACAATTAGGGCAGTTTAATGGTCCCCTTTAGGGGATTTAGGGGTAAAAGAGAGCTAAGGACATAGAATAAAGTGCGGCAGGCAATGCTTTATGTCTAAGGAAATGGTAAAAATGGTTTCAGAGAAATATCATTGCCCCGTAGGGGCAAAATGTCGGTAGCAAACGATTAAGAAAATCAAATTGTGCGCCGTAGGTGCACCACTTCCGTGCCAGCAGGAATTTTTGTTTCCTGATTAAAAATCCTGGTGTGGGCGAAAAATAGTAATTCAATATAAAAGAAACAGTTACATGAATTCGTGGATTGAGATACCGGAAAATTCAGATTTTTCGATTTACAATATACCGTTTGGGATCGGGTCGGATAATGATGCACCCTACGTATGTACACGAATAGGTGATCAAGTGGTCAACCTCTACAACCTAGCATTAACAGGGTTTTTTAAAGGCACCGTAGAAGACATTGAGGTGTTCAATCAACCTACACTCAATGCTTTTATTGCGCTTGGAAAATTAACTACCCGCATCGTCAGATTACGATTACAGGAAACTTTTTCCAATGAACATTCACCGATGCGAATTCTGAATAATGTTTTCAAACCATTCAGAACAGTGAGCATGCATCTTCCAGTGGCCATCGGTGACTACACAGATTTCTATTCAAGTATCGAACACGCCACCAATGTAGGCAAGATGTTTCGCGATCCTGAAAATGCATTGCTGCCCAACTGGCGCCATATCCCTATCGGTTATCATGGAAGAGCGTCTTCGATCGTAGTCAGCGGGACACCCATACGACGTCCTAACGGGCAAACAAAAACGAATGATGCCAACCAACCGGTATTCGGTCCCACAAAACGACTGGACTTCGAACTTGAAATGGGTTTTGTGATTGGAAAGGAAACGCAATTAGGTGACACGATATCGACTGCAAATGCGGATGAATATATTTTTGGACTTGTGTTGTTCAATGACTGGTCAGCGCGCGACATCCAACAATGGGAATATGTTCCACTCGGACCGTTTCTGGCCAAGAATTTTGGATCCGCTATAGCTCCCTGGATCGTAACCCTCGAAGCTTTGGAAGACTATCGCGTCAAAGGACCGGAACAGGAACCTGCCGTGCTACCCTACCTCCAATACGTAGGCTCGAAAAACTATGATATCCAACTCGAGGTTGTCATTACACCTGAAAATGGTGAACCAGCAACAGTGTCTGCTTCGAATTTCAAATACATGTACTGGAATATGTCCCAGCAACTAGCCCATCATACCAGCAACGGCTGCAATGTACGTGTCGGTGACCTAATGGCTTCCGGTACGATCAGTGGTCCTGGCCAACATTCACTTGGTTCCATGCTTGAAATATCATTGGGCGGTAAAAAACCGTTTATATTACCAGACGGTCAGCAGCGATCGTTTATTGAGGATGGTGACACGGTCACCCTGAGAGGTTGGGCCGAAAAAAATGGCCAGCGCGTGGGATTCGGAGAAGTGTACAACCTGGTCGAAAGTGCCCATCAGTCGTAACCTGCTCCTTTTTCTACCTTATATTTGCATGTTTAAACACTAATTATGTCAGTTTTAACTCAACAAGATTCTCCGTCACCAGCAGTCGCTGAGGACTTTCTACCCCTCAATGGTACAGACTATGTTGAATTGTATGTCAGCAATTCAAAGCAGGCTGCTCACTACTACAAAACCGCCTTCGGTTACCAGGATTATGCTTATAAAGGATTGGAAACAGGTGAAAAAAATACCGAATCCTATGTCCTTGCGCAAGATAAAATCAGGTTGGTACTAACTTCTCCCCTGCATAGTAATTCAGAAATCGGAAGACATATCGACAAACACGGAGATGGTGTCAAAGTCATCGCGCTGTGGGTTGATGATGCGACTGATGCCTGGAAGCAAACCACCTCACGCGGTGCAAAATCATTTATGGAACCGACTGTAGAAGAAGATGAGCACGGTCGCGTGGTACGCTCTGCTATACATACCTATGGCGAAGTAGTACACATCTTCGTTGAACGCAAAGATTACAAAGGCCTCTTTCTCCCAGGCTTTACAAAATGGACAACAACCTATAACCCTCCAACGGTAGGACTTAAATATGTTGATCATATGGTCGGCAATGTCGCGCTAGGCCGTATGAATTACTGGGTGAAATTTTATGAAGATGTCATGGGTTTCAAAAACATCCTGACCTTTGATGACAATGATATTTCTACGGAGTACACCGCCCTGATGAGCAAGGTAATGAGCAGTGGTAATGGATTCATCAAATTTCCGATCAACGAACCTGCTGCAGGCAAGAAGAAATCACAGGTGGAAGAGTACCTTGACTTTTATGAAGATGAAGGCGTACAGCATGTTGCTGTCGCTACAGATGATATCGTCGACACGGTGACTAAACTGAGAGATCGCGGTGTAGAATTTTTAAGAGTTCCATCTACCTATTACGATACCATCCTCGACCGGGTTGGTAAAATCGATGAAGACCTGACCCCACTCCGGGAGCTCGGCATCCTCATTGACAGAGATGACGAAGGTTATCTTTTGCAATTATTCACTAAACCGGTTCAATCCCGACCCACGATGTTTTTCGAAATCATCCAGCGAAAGGGAGCCCGCTCGTTTGGCAAAGGAAATTTCAAGGCATTGTTTGAAGCGATTGAGAGAGAGCAGGAACTGAGAGGGACTTTGTAAGTGAGCAGTTCGGGGCTCCTGGCACGCCTCACGCCTCACAACTCACGTCTCACGATTCACGATTCACGATTCACGTCTCACAACTCACAACTCACACAATTGAAATTTCCGTTAGTATCCCCCCTCGCCGAAACCGATCCTTCCATCACAGAACTGGTCAGGTTTTACAATGAAACACTTGGGTTTTGCCCTAACAGTGTGAAGACTATGCAGCGGCGACCGCATCTGGCTCAGGCATTTATTCGAATGAACCAGGCCGTGATGGAAAACCATGGTCACGTGACCAGCGCGTTGAAAAGACTGATCGCCTATATTTCAAGTTATACGACTGGATGTCAGTATTGTCAGGCGCATGGTATCCGGGCGGCTGAGCGATATGGCGCATCTGAAGATCAGCTTCTGCATATTTGGGATTATAAGACACATCCATCATTTAATAAAGCAGAAAGAGCTGCACTTGATTTTGCGGTAGCTGCATCTGCTGTACCAAATGCTGTCGATGACAACATCGCCGATGCCCTCAGAGCGCACTGGGATGAAGGGGAGATTGTAGAAATCGCAGGAGTGGTCGCCCTGTTTGGATACCTCAACCGCTGGAACGACTCGATGGGCACAACGATTGAATCAGGTGCTATAGAATCCGGCGAGAAACATCTGGCTGATCACGATTGGACAGGCGGAAAACATAGAAGATAAATCCCTACCCCACTGTTCAAATAATTAATCCTGTTTAACCGTTACCGTGAACATGAAAGTGAAGAAGCGCTGGATTTTCCTGATAGGCATTATCATTCTGTTCAGCCTCCTCTCCATTCCAGAAATGATCCACACGAATGCCGGTAAGAGTGAATCTGTCGGCAGTGTACGTAAAGGAAAATTAAAAAACGGCTGGCTCATCCCGTTTAAGGGTAATAATTTCCGATACTTTAGCCGAATCAGCTATTACATTCTCAACAATGCCTACGTCAATTCCAGCGTCTATGCAGCGCTGACCGAGGCATACAAACAATGCGAGACTACCTGCCCCGGCCGTGAATTTATCCTCATGGAATGCACACGTAAACATGGTGGGCGAATGCTGATCCACTGGACGCATCAGAACGGGACCAGCGTTGACTTTATGGTTCCTAAGAAGAGAAATGATGATAACGCTATCATGTCCAATCATGCCGGCATGGCTCATTATCTTTTACAGTTCAACAAGGAAGGCCAGTTCTCTTTAAATCATAAGACGGTCATCGATTTTGAAAGCATGGCTAAACATATTCTTGCCCTCGATAATGCCGCGCAAAGGAATGGCCTCCAGATTCACAAGATCCTGTTCAATACCAATATGCATGATGAGTTATTCAGCACGCCTTCAGGTAAAAAATTAAAAGAGAGAAACATAGCCATCAGACCTCACCTTACTGATCTGATCAACAGGTACCATGATGATCATTACCACGTAGACTTTGACTTGTGAGAGAGTGAGAGAGTGAGAACGTGAGAGAGTGAGAACGTGAGAGAATGAGAACGTGAGAACGTGAGAGAGTGAGAGAAATTAGTTAAATTAATAAGTGAAATTTAACTGCGCCTCTGCGGCTCCCGCTGCCCGCACGGGGCGGGATCTGCGATCTGCGCGATAATATATTAATGAAATCCCTGAAGTTTAATAAAAGGAAAAGTCATTTTAGCTGCGTCTTTGCGGCGTTGCGCGAAAATATTTTAAAAGAAGTTGCACCCTCAAATCGTCTCCGAATAATCCAGATCGGCGGTGAAGGTTTCTTTCATCTTCCACAGCGCGAGGAAGGCAATCACGGCGAGAATAGTACCTACCACCATACCGGCTTGAAGGATATTTCCTGAAAACGTCTTATCTCTGAA
>JANNSS010000310.1:0-2244 GCA_031402955.1 Saprospiraceae bacterium | reverse complement strand
GTGGTTTCTGTTTCAATACGATAAATTGTTTTTCGAGGCTGCCTCCCATGGGAGGTGGCCTCGTTTTTAGTTTCAGCGGCTATACAGTAGTAACAAATAGGCTGCTGTCTATGAACCCTATGCATACCTTCCGCCTTATGCGTATAGACCTGGAAGGTAGTTTTATCCGACTCAGGTTTCTGTGCTGAAAGGTGCAGAAGGCCTGAGTCTTATTGTTTTCTATCTTTTTATACGTATGCGAAAAGTGTCGTTATCATGAAACTATTTTATGTCACCCTGCTCATTATACTTTGCGCATGCGGGACACTTACAGCACAACAAGGATTGGAGAATGTCATCATCGAAAAGTATTATATCAGCGATGCGAATGACTCCGGCACGTCTTTGTTTCCTGTCCCCGCTGGTGCTGTGACGTATCGTATCTATGTTGATCTGGCGACTAACTGGGGTTTGCAGGCGATCTATGGAGCGACCAATAGCAGCACTGCAGAAGTGGATACGTTTATCATACGGTCTACGCAGCCTTTTTTTAATAATGAAGACCGCGGCAGAACGTTTGGTTATCTGATCAATACAACCAACATTGACGAAAACACGGTCTCCCTCGACTCCTGGTTTACGACCGGTAGACCAGCCAATACGATCAGTGGTGTACTCAAGCCAGAGGACACGAATGGAGGTGCTCCAGCTTTTCCAAACATCGATGGATTATTGCAAAATGATGATCCTGCGGCAGGCATTCCGATCAGCCTCAGTGATGGAAATATTCCCGGATCAACTACCACTACCTGGACGTCAGTAGGGTCTATCCCTACAGACCTTGTCATTTTTGACGATTTAAACCTTGCCGGCAGTGAGATTGTCGTTAGTGATGGTGCGCTGACCAGCTTTGCGACGCCATTGCAAGGACCAAATGCAAACAATAAAGTTTTGATCGGGCAGTTTACGACCGCCGGTAAGTTTTCCGGACAGATCAATCTGCAACTAAGGAATGTAATCACAAATGTAACGCAGCAATGGGTGGCTGAGACGCCAGGCGTTGGGCAGTTTACGCTACCCGCATTAACCTGGAATTCGGACAATCCGCCGGTGGTGAGTATTACAGCTCCTGTCAATGGTGCCTATTATTTATCCGGCCAGTTGGTTGCGGTCACAGCAGAAGCAACAGATATTGACAGTGCCATCGCGCAGGTTGAATTTTTCTTTGATAGTATCTCGGTGGGAGTTGACGATACAGCGCCATTTGAAGCTTCATTTACTGCTGTCAGGAGTGGAACCATCACTGCGATTGCTACCGGTGATGAAGGCGTCCAGACTACATCATCGCCAGTCGAAATCAACGTTAATCCATATATCGTGACCAGTATAGAGCAGTATTGTAATGAAGAAACCGTCTGTATTCCTATTGCAGTCTTTGGGGAAGGGATCACAGATGTGACTGGATTGGAGATGGAATGTGCATTTGATGTTTCAAAGATCGTACCGACTGGCATGATCATCAAACGTGACGATCTGCTGGACCAGAGCTTATTCAACATTGATTATTCCATTGACCTCTTTAATCAAAAAATGCTGATCAGTGTTTTCCTGAGCAGCAATGCGCCTGTCGGTACCACTTTTACAGGCACAGGTGATCTCTTGTGTATTGAATTCAGCAAGCGGCCTGCGTTTGGAGCTGTGGATTCTACGGTGATATCGATATTGTCCATGACGGAGAGTTATGCAGGTGGGGGTGTTGAAGTCATAGATTCCATTTTGTCCGGTGTGTTTACTACAAAACGGAATACTACATTTTTGGGAAGCCTTGCATTCTGGGCAGATGGTAGTCCGATGCAATTTGATTCAAGTCATACCGGTGATTATCTGATCACGACGATTGCCGGAGCCAACGAATGGTGTGATAGCATTTCTGCAGATACCATATACCCTGATCTGGGTGGGGCATTTACGCATGATCTCAGCGAAGGAGACTACCTGATGATTGACAGGGATATTGACGGAGCAGCGGATGTGCAGGAGGTGATCAATAGCTTTGATGCCTTGCTGGTTCGTAAGCTCCTGTTGGAAGATCCGGCTTTCATCCCCAGTGTTTATCAGGTCATGGCGATGGATGTCAATATGGATGGGGTGATCAGTTCCGGAGATGTCTCTCAGATCAATCAGCGCTCATTGTTGGTCCTGGGGGAGTACAGACAGGAATGGAATTATCAGGTGGATGGTACGCCAACGGTGGATTATAAAGCA
>JANNSS010000309.1:0-5471 GCA_031402955.1 Saprospiraceae bacterium | reverse complement strand
GAAAAATTAAAGTACGGACAGGACGCGTCCTGTCCGTACTTTAATTTTTCTCTACTAATTTCATATGCCTTCGCCTTCATAAAACATCTCCCCCGCTATCCCATCCGCAAAAAACAGAAACTCCTTCTTCAACATCCAATTGCCCATTTCATTTTTGATAAAAGGATCATTGCTACCAGAAGCTGCTTTCTTGCGAAGAATTTCTTCATCCAGATAGTGTGTATACTTCACTCCGATTTCTGCTACACGTTTCATGTCTATTCCCATCGACGTTCGAAGTCCGGTCATGACCAGTTCATTAAATCTTTGCGCTTCCGTAAGCACTTCTGTTTCGCTCGGAATTAAACCTGATGCAATAGACTGGATATACCTGACATTGTTGGACACATTCCATTGCCTGGAGACACCATTGTAGCTGTGCGCGGATGGACCTATACCGAGGTAGTGCGCACCGGACCAATAACTCCCGTTGTGTCTCGATTCAAAACCAGATTTTGCAAAATTGCTGACTTCATATTGCATGATTCCATTTGCGGCAAGTGTCTCCTGCAAGATGGCATATTGCCTGTTGGCCTGATCATCATCTGGAGCAATTGATTTTCCTTTTTCTATTTGATGATGTAGGGCAGTGCCTGTCTCTACAGTCAGCGCATAACTGGAGACGTGAGGTATACCAGCATCGATCAGGCGCTGTATGTTGGATACCCAATCCTCATCACTCAATCCCGGTCCGCCATAGATCAGGTCAGCAGTGATATTTTCAATCCCCGCGTGCTGTGCTATAGCAATTGCTGTCATCGCTTGCTTTGCATTGTGACTCCTGTTCCAGGCAGCCAGCAGATCATCCTGAAAAGCCTGTATACCTATACTGAGTCTGTTGATTCCCGCAGCATTCCATTGCGCTACGCTTTCTGTATGGATGTCATCGGGATTTGCCTCAAGTGTTATTTCAGCATTATCTGCAATCTGGTGAACGTCTTTAACGGCATCCAATAAAAGTTTAACATCATCGATGGGCAATGCAGAAGGCGTACCTCCTCCGAAATAGATCGTTTCAATCTCCTGCCCATCCAGATATGCAGCTTGCATAGCTATCTCCACCACCATAGCCCCGATCATTTCCTCTTTGGTCTTAAATGAAGTAGAAAAGTGAAAGTTGCAATAATGACACGCTTTCCTGCAAAAGGGGATATGTATGTAGATGCCTGCCATCTATGCAAACATAGACAAATGAACGTTGGGATTCTCCCAAATGAAGGCAAAGGCTGAGGTGATACTTCGACTTGCTCTCACACATCCTTGTGCTACAGCTCAGCAACCGGCTAATGAACAATTTAATACAGCACCAATCAATTGAGCCGTTTTTAACGGCTGGTAAAATTCAAAATTTAAAGTTGGGCTTAGGTTGACCTAAGTCCGCGTACGTCAGATCAAAGAAAGCATTTTCCTTGCAACAGTCATTGTAGACGTTTTCAACGGCAGGCAATGCTCCGTTTTGCCTCTTTCGCCCTTTCCGCCCTTTTTTCCCTCCCAAAACTGAAAAAGGCAGTATTTTCGCAATCCCCTTCTAACAAAAGCCATTTTTCAGGTTCAAATCCGATCAAACTCACTTATGCTCAGACCCTTATCCTTCAAGTCAGCTCTGTTACTATTGCTGCTCTCCACCTCTTTTACAGCCGGTGCCCAGCGTTTCCAGTCCACCATCAGCACTTTTCTCCAGCAGGAAAAGTCCAAATGGCAACTTACTGACACAGATGTCAGCAACTATACAATTACGGACCAATACGACAATGAGGAGACCGGGGTCACGTACACCTACCTGACCCAACAAGTCGGTGATATCCGAATCTTCAATGCCGTCAGCAGTATGGCCATCCGTGATGGTAAAGTGGTTCATTATGCAAACAGGTTTCACCCAAATGCTGCGAAAAAGGCAAATGCGATCACTCCTTCCATTTCACAGGAGCAAGCAATTGAGTTTGCTGCAAGCCACCTCGGGCTCAATAATCCTGAGGCAACACAATTGTTACAAAAGGAACAAAACCGCCTTCGTTATGTATATGGCAAGGCCGGTATTTCAAAGGAAGATATCAAGGTTGAACTGGTGCTCGTTTCGGAACCTGAATCATTGCAGCTCGCTTGGAATGTCATCATTCATCCGATCGGAACACCCGATGCATGGAACGTTCGCCTCGACGCACTTGATGGAAGCTTTATTGAAAAAAACAACTGGACCACACATTGCAGTTTTAAAGGAGTACATCAGCATGACGATTTATGTGATCGTGAGCAGGACGTCATGATCCCATCGATTGTTCAGCCAGTCATATCCATGGTAGCGGATTCGGGCAAGTATCATGTTTTTCCACTACCTGCCGAAGCTCCATCTTTTGGAGATCCTCAGTTGCTGACAAACCCACATTTAGTAGATGCATCTCCTTTTGGATGGCATGATACGGATGGTACGGAAGGCCCTGAATTCACCATCACCAGAGGTAATAATGTCTATGCTTATGAGGATATCAATAATCTTGATTTCCCGGGATATTCTCCGGACGGAGGTGCTGATCTCAAGTTCGATTTTCCGTTTGATCTCGCACAGTCAACGCTCTACAACCAAGATGCTACACTGACTAACCTGTTTTACATGAACAATATGATTCATGATATCTTGTTTGCACATGGCTTTGATGAAGCTGCAGGCAATTTCCAAGCTACAAATTATACAGGTGATGGTTTTGGCTTTGACTTTGTCGTCGCTGAAGGCCAGGATGGCGGGGGACTTGATAATGCAAATTTCTACACACCGGAAGATGGTGCCAATGGAAGAATGCAGATGTATATGTGGGAAGTGGCGGCTGAATCAACCATGCGAATTCATTCACCAGATAGTGTTGCCGGATATTATGTGGCGGTTGCTGCTACGTTTGGTCCATCCCTTTCAACTCCTGTTACCGGATATACTGCTCTTCTCGTTGATGCTGTTGACCCAACACTTAATGCCTGTGATTCGATCCTCAACACACAGGACCTTGTTGGCAAAATAGCCATCGTGGAACGTGGAGAATGTCCATACCTTGAAAAAGCTATAGCCGCCGAACTCGCTGGTGCGATTGGCGTCATCGTGATCAATACGCTCGATACACCTCCGATTGCGATGGGCGGCTCAGGTGGAACTAACATTCCTGCAGTGATGGTTTCGAAAGTAGATGGAGAATTGATCAAATCAATACTGGCAGCTGGAGATAGTATACAAGTCACGCTTTCGCTGACACCTCCAGTACTTGATGGCTCACTGGATAATGGAATCATAGCACATGAATACGGACACGGGCTTTCGAATCGGCTCACAGGAGGAGGTTCGGATCCAAATTGCCTCTGGCATGCTGAGCAGGGTGGGGAAGGCTGGAGTGATTGGTTATGCTTGATTTTGACGATTGAACCAGGGGATAGTGGAGCTGATCCGCGCGGCATTGGAACCTATGTCAAAAACCAGGAAGGAGGACTTGGTATCCGAAGCTATCCATACTCAACCGATATGTCCATCAATCCGCTGACCTATGGTGATGTGGCAAATAGATTTGGCCCACACGCCATCGGGGAAGTCTGGAGCCAGACGATCTGGGATCTGACATGGAAGCTAATTGAAACAGAAGGCTTTGATCCCGATTGGTTTAATGGCAATGGGGGAAATCATACCGCCATGCGACTGGTCATTGAAGGCATGAAATTACAAGGTTGTATCCCTGGCTATCTTGATGCCCGTAATGGCATCATGGCCGCTGACGAATTATTATACGAGGGAGCACACACTTGCTTGATATCGGAAGTATTTGCCAGGAGAGGTATGGGAGCATATGCACTGCAGGGTAGCGCGGATAGTTCAAACGACCAGACAGAGGATTTTACGGTTCCTAATTCCTGCCAGATTGCAACAGTTGCACCCACCGCAAAATTTGCAGTAAGTGATACCACGAATTGTTTTGGCAAGTTTACATTTTCTGATTTATCTACAGATATACCGCAATTCTATGCCTGGGATTTTGGTGATGGTAATACAAGCGATCTTCCAAACCCGGCTCATAGCTTTACCGAACCAGGTCAATATACAGTTACGTTGATCGTCACAAATAATATTGGTTCCGATACCTTCCTGCTGGCCGTCAATTATTCTGATCTGCCTGTGCCGATCGTTACAGGTAATTTGGTGGTTTGTGAAGGAAGTAGTATTGTATTGTATGCAGATGTATTGGGTGGTAAGACAGCCATCTGGAGTTTAGGAGATACAGTTGTATATACCGGTAGAACATTTTTGACACCAGAACTTTCATCTCCTGTCACCTATAAGGTTATTCAGTCAGACGATAAGCCTGCAGGCAATGTAGGCCCTGCAACTAATTCGTTTGCAGCCGGAGGCAATCACAACACAGGTTTTGAAGGCAAGCTCCTGTTCGAAACGTTTGTGCCTTTAAAACTCATCTCCGTGCTCGTGTATGCTCAAGGAGCTGGTGAGCGTACCATACGCTTGTATGATGAAAATGATGCTGAACTCCAGGCTATCACCGTCTCTTTAGTAAATGGTCAGAATAGAGTAGCGCTTAACCTTGATATTCCGGTGCCCGGTAGATATAGTCTGGCGAATGTGAGCCAGAATTTGTTCCGCAACAATGCAGGCGCCAACTATCCTTATGAAATAGACAATCTCATTTCCATCTATCGCTCTAATGCCACCAATGATGAGTTTAATTACTATTATTATTTCTACGATTGGATAGTACAGGAAGCGACTTGCGTGAGTGCTTCGATCGAAGTGCCTGTAACTGTAGAGCCAGGTCCGTTTGCCGGGTTCCTCGCATCATCCATTGATCTGACTGCTTCGTTTACCGATATTTCTTCAGGCAATCCTGTTTCATGGGCATGGAATTTTGGTGACGGCTCTCCAATAGACAACACGCAAAACCCAGATCATACCTATCTGGAGCCAGGTGTATATGAAATTGAACTTACTGTTTCTAACGGCAGTTGTTTCAGTACGTATCGCCAGTTGTATGAAGTAGGTACTACATTATCAACTGATCCTGTAGAGTTGTTTGGATTGAAGCTCTATCCAAATCCTGCCGCTGATGAAGTCACTGTTGAGTTCGGCGAAGCTTTCGCAGATAACATTCAACTCAATGTAACCAATGCCACAGGCAGCCTGGTCATGACACGTTCATTAGGAGCCGGCGGGACGAAGTATTCAATTGCTACGACATCGCTGACACCAGGCACTTACCAGTTTCAGTTCATTGGTGAGCAAGGTGTTTCCGTCAGAAGGATCACCATCGTGAGATAAAAAGCAGAGTGCTTTTAATAGTGAAATAGATAGAGAAAAAAAGTGTTTTGCTGTACGGACAGGACGCGTGCTGTCCGTACAGCAAAACACATTTTTTCTCTATATATTTAACTATTAAAATCACTGTGCTTTTTAT
>JANNSS010000308.1:0-5740 GCA_031402955.1 Saprospiraceae bacterium | reverse complement strand
ACACGTGTAGATCTGTTCTTGAAATTTTTCAGGGCAATTTGCCTTGCACCCTGTGATTTGTTACCGTGAATGGCTTCTGCCTTGATGCCAGACTTGATCAGGAACTTCACCAGCTTATCCGCGCCATGTTTGGTACGGGTAAAAACAAGTGCAGTCTTGATGGAGTCATCAGAGAGTACATGCTTCAGTAAAAAGGATTTGTTTTCCTTTTGTGTGAAATAGATGTACTGCTGAATCGCATCTACGGTTGAGGCAACTGGTGTTACTTCTACTTTGACAGGATTGTTCAGCAATGACTTAGCCAGTGCATTGATTTCAGGTGGCATGGTAGCGGAGAAAAACAGGGTTTGTCTCTTCACCGGGAGTTTGGAAATGATCCGTTTCACATCATGTACAAATCCCATATCGAGCATCCGGTCTGCTTCATCCAGAACAAGGAATTTAATGTCTCTTAAAGAAACATGGCCTTGTTGCATCAGATCAAGTAATCGTCCGGGGGTAGCGACCAGGATATCAACTCCACGACGGAGGCTGTTGACCTGGCTGACCTGTGATACTCCGCCGAAAACGACGAGGTGACGCAGGTTGACGTATTTGCCATAGGCTTTGAAGCTTTCTTCAATCTGGATGGCAAGTTCTCTGGTAGGGGTCAGGATCAGGGCCTGGATCGTCCTGTTGGACTGAGGTGCTTCCTGTTGATGCTCATGCATCAGTTGGAGCAGGGGAATCGCAAATGCTGCGGTCTTACCTGTTCCGGTTTGTGCGCATCCCTGCAAATCTCTTCGCTCCAAAATGGCTGGGATGGCTACTTGTTGAATAGGTGTTGGGGTGGTGTACCCTTCATGTTGTAATGCTCTGAGCAAAGGCTCAATGAGCGGTAGGTTGTTAAACGACACAATAAAAAAGTTAGATTAAAAAATGTGGTAAGGCTATCAGCGCTAAATCCCGCGATACATTACCTGCCTTACGTTAAGCCTTCACACGGCGTTTGAGTCTTGGGGACTCAGGAAACTCTGAGAGAGAATTAACATACAAGACCACAAAGATAAGGGAAAATGTGAGAAAAAGCAGAAAATCAATAGATTAGGTGAAAGGCGGAGGCCAAGGCGGAGGCTAAGGTGAAGGCAGGAGGGGTATTTGTAATGTGTTAAATGTTAATTGTTAATCGTTTACATAATTAAAATTTTATACTGATCAAGTGAATTAACTTTTCATTGGCTGCCCGGACACCCAACTTTTTGAAGTTGGGCGTCGGTTGACCGACGTCCTGGTGTCTGCAAAACTCCGTTTTGCGAATCATGTATACTCCACCATCTCCCCCAGATGATGCTCCAGATGTACCACATAATCATCAAACAGCCAGGCCAACGTATGGGGTGAGTCATCTCCCGAGTGGCATTCTCTTTCCATCATCTCTTTCGGCATCCGCCTGATCACCTCAAGGATATGCAGATTATACATCTGCCAGAAATACATGAGATGGCGTGTCGACATAGTCTGATACCCACTTGCGGCGACCCAGTCATCAGCATTATAGGTGATCAGCGGGCTGTCTTCAAATTGCGCACGCACAAAACGATGATGATTATTGGTTGCGCTATCGATGAGATGACCAAGCATTTCTTTCTTGCTCCATTTCCCGGGTGATGGTTTTGAGATCCATTCATCCTCCGTGAGTGCTGCGAATTTCGCGGGAATGGTGGTGCAGAGATATTCGAGGCGATTGAAGGATTTGGTGGTCATAGGTCTGGTAATGAAATCAAATTATGCGATGAAGATAGTCATAGGAGCCGATTTTGGTTCAATATGGACATCTCCAGTGTCGTCCTCTTTCCCTAATCTCAAATAGGCTGGAATAAGCAGCAGAAATAGGATACTTTTCGTGTGTAAATGCTTTAAACAACAAGTTCCCGATTGTCCTATGAATTCAGATAAAGTCTACACATTTTCGAAGCTGATCGGTTATGTCAGTTTTGTCCTATTTTTTATCGCTGCAAAGCCGGATGTGCATGCACAGTCCGGCTTTGCGAAAGCCATCCCGATTGATGCCAATGTTAGCACTTTCGACATTATTTTTCATAATGATCAACTCATATTAAGAGGAAGTATTGAGATTGATTCCCTGAGGTTGATAGGACTACTGATCGCCGGCATTGATACAAATGGGATACTATTATGGAAAAGTGTCCTATTGGATACAGCATTCTCATTTGATTGGTATCGTTTTACATCTAGTCGTTTTCTGATTGCTGATGATAGGCTTGTCATTCCTGTCAGGAACGACCAACCAGGGGAGATTGTAGTTTATTTTACTGATTTAGTGGGGCATGAATTATTCCATAGAAATTATTCCTCTGAAGGACTTTTTTTATATCCTTTTGATATTAACCAGATTGGTGATGAGTATTTTGTAACTGGTCATATTTCTTTTTCAGGGGGCGACAGAGGTATTTTCGTGTTGAAGATTAAATCAAATGGCGAAATGGTTTGGATTAAATATTATGGACAAGTAAATCTTTACGAGTCATCAATAGATGCTGATGTAAATCCTGATAATACCCTCACGCTTTATGCTGAACGCCATAATAGGGATTTCGCTCTTAGTGAGGCAATGGAGGGTTGGAAGCAGCCATGGGTATTCACTATTGATACTTCGGGTGCGATAGTTGATGAGTGGCTGGGCGAAGAAAACGATCCTCGCACGCTTGGAGGAGAATACTTCTTTCGGATGGAAAACGGGGATTGGATCATGCAAGGAACACATTATATAAATGTACCTGCTCAGTTTGGTGAAGAGGTCAAAGCATCGCCTACAATTACAAGGTTGGACAGCAATTTTAATCAGAAATGGAAAAGATACTTAACGAATTATGAAGAAAGATGGGATAGAATATTTGACATGGAGTATGACCATCTTCAAGGCCAAATTGTATTAACTGGCGATAAGAGTGTACTCATAGGTAATAAATATGAAGATGTTAATTGGACCATTAAACTTGATACCACAGGTCAAATCATTTGGGATGTTACTGATTCGATTTATTATAGCAGGCAGAATTTCCATTTCACAGCAGGGCTTGAATTAGCCCCTTCAGGTTCAATTTATGTTGGTGGCTATGTTGAAGTAAATGAACTCGAGCCTGAACGCCAGGCTTTTGTCATCAAGTACACATCGGATGGATGTTCTGATACCTTATGCACCACCACCTCCATCAATGAGCAAATCAAGCAAGTTGATGAACCTATAGTGATGTATCCTAATCCTGCCTCAGATGTGTTGCATGTATTAGTTCGTGAGGCAACAGGCCCTTGCCAGATGCAGCTATCAGATATGCATGGACGGATTGCTTTCGTAAGCAAGATCAGCACAGGTAGCCAGGATATTTCTCTAGATCTGACACCAGGAATTTATATCTCTACATTTACTAATTCAACTGGTATATTTTATTCGAGAAAATTGATTGTTTACTGATAGTGGCGGGCGTTATTTAGTTGCTGCATTTATCGAATACACCCTCATCGCCTGATTATTATTAGCTATCAGATATACAGCCTTGCCATCTGCCAGTTTGATCTTTTGAATATCCCGAGCATCTTCCACCCGAAGTTTGCCATCAATAAATGACGTACGACAAGTAAAATTTCCTTTGCCATCACCAATACATACTCCCGGATATAATCCATCATATCGCGCTGTCTCTACTTCTGTAGGCAGATGATTGCCGGCATAGATGAAGTCAGGGATTTTGTCACCATTGATATCATCCACATAGAATGCTTTAACAGGCCCAGCCTGGCACAACAACGGAAGATCCGCAGCGGCGAATGTTCCATCTCCATTATTTTGGAGGTAGATGCTAGACATGGTAGACAACTTTTTATGCACACTGGATTCCAATGCTTCTTCCGGATAGATTTCGCTCAGCTTTGCATTGGCAAAGCTCTCATAGGTTGGAAATTTTTCAAGCACATAAGGCACTTCCTGTGATGAGCACTCTCTTCCACGCACAGGCAGTAGTTTATCCTTCTTAGTCGTAGCCAGGACTACATCAAAATCTCCGTTGTGATCAAAGTCACTTGAATATACTTCGAGTTTAGTGCCACGTGAGCCACCAAATTTATTGTTCCACCCAAGATTACCCAGAATGAAATCCGAATCACCATCGCCATCAAAATCGCCTTTCTCAATTGTCCACCACAATCCTGATCCTGCTACCTCTATTTCTTGTGGAGTCATTTTTCCTCTGCCATCATTGAGCAGTATCGTCGGTTTCATCCATTCGCCGACGACGACCAGATCGATGTCACCATCTTTATCTATATCATCACTGACCGCATCCGTCACCATACCTAATTTATCCAGGGAAGGTGCCAACGATTTTGTTTGATCGGTATAGGTGCCTGACTGATTGATCAGCAATTTTGATCCGGCTGAAATACCATATTTTCCACCAACCAGTCTGCCACTGATATACAAGTCCATATCCTTATCACCATCGGCATCAAAAGCCTCAATGCACTGCCCGTTGACCAGTATATCCGGAAATTGTTTCGTGCCTGCACGAGTGAAGTTTCCTTTTCCATCATTCAGATACAGCCTTACTTTCAGCGCAGGATCTTTGTCATCATATTCATTACTACCGCTGGTGACGATCAGATCCAAATCGCCATCACCGTCTGTGTCGATGAGCGCAGATTCCTGGTCTTCTGCATTTTTATCTGTTTCGAGTTCAGCCTGTTTTGATTTTTCAAACTGCCCGGATGCACTTTGCAAAAAGATATTTCCTGCATATCCCGCTGCTCCTCCGATAAAAAAGTCCTCACGACTGTCTCCATTGAGATCACCTACAGATATGTGCGGCCCGTTTTGGGACATTTTATATGGGATCAATACCTGTTTGGCATAATCATTATATTCATTTTCCCAGTGGACATATTCACATAGTTGTTCTTCTTTGAAATCAATAGAAGGACTTCGGTCTGCAGCAAAAGGGATTTTCTTTTCTTTGGCATAGTCAATCGTCAGCAACTGATCCGCGTCAATATTTTTAATGACCGACATCGATTTATGATCCCAGTACACCTTGATGGAATCGACTGAGGTTGCAGCTCCTAATCCAAAATGCAAGATCGGCTCGACGGATGAAAAATAGCCACGACTCGTCTGCATGGTACTGATTTCTTTTTTACCTCCGGCATACAACATTACGCTGCATCCCAGCCCTTGAAGATTTGTGCCGGGTCCTTTTAATTTAACTTTCAGGTAATGTCCTTCCGTAGCACTCACATTTTTATAAATAGATGCAGGTGCATTCATATTGTTAATGACGACATCGAGTTTGCCATCACCGTCAAAATCAGCATAAGCCATGCCATGCGAAAAGCCGGGGGTATCAAAACCTGCTTCAGCTCCAAGTTTGGTAAACTGCATATTGCCATCATTTCCAAAGAGGATATTCGGCACCGGATTCGATGGTAGATTTTTAAGAATCTCCAGGTAATTTTCCGGACCTACCATGCCTTTATACCGCTCCTTGACCATGGTATTGAAGTCGTTGTTTTGCAGATCCCGCAAGACTCCATTTGAAATCATGATATCTTGATCCGCATCCAGATCAAGATCGGCAAACAAAGCAGAATAGCTCCAGTCTGATTTTGATATCCCTGCTATTTGTGCCATTTCTGAAAAGTAGCCATGGCCCATATTGACCTGCAATGCATTTTGCATGTATTGATAATG
>JANNSS010000307.1:0-4050 GCA_031402955.1 Saprospiraceae bacterium | reverse complement strand
TAAAGTCATTAAACAAATCAATCTCGACCCTTATCTCGAAACCGCAGATATAGATCGCAGCAATAACTACTATCCTTCACAACAGCAGATGTCACGGTTTGAATTGTACAGGCAGCAACGCGGTGTCCCTCCCGGCAGGTCGTAATCGGTGAGCAGTAAGCAGTGCAATAAAAGTGTCGGAATCACGGATTAACCGGATTAAAGGATTGCACGGATTATCAGACCCACAGTTATAATCATATGGTACACAAATCCGTGAAATCAGTGTAATCGGTGTCAATCCGTGATTCAGACAGAAAAGGCATTGGAGATTGAATGAGCAGCGAAATATTTGTAATCTCCCGGTATCAGGAACTTCTGCAATCAGGTGAATATGTTTTTACTGTGGAACAAATGACCCGCTGTCGACCAGTTTCTGATAGCTGAAAACTGCTAACTTCTCACTGCTAACTTCTCACTTAAATCTTCTTTTTCTGCACCTTCTTATGCCAGTCATTGACCATCATCGTTGCGGCTGAGCCATACCATGGATGCAGTTCCATCACCAGGCGACCGGCTTTGATAGCTGGATCGGTTTCGGTCAGTGCTTTAGCTTCTTCAACAGTAGTTACATTGAATACATATACGCCCCTTAATTCACCTCTATCTAAAAACGGTCCTGCGAGGGCAAGCTTGCCTTCGTCTGCCAGGCGGAAGATGTTATCAAGATGGGCCCGCTGTAATTGGGCGGCCGTGGCGGAATCCTGGTCCTGGTTGGGTCCTGCTTTCAGAAAAGCCATCACATACTTCCTCATGCCATAATCATCGGCACCAAGTTTGGCGGCTAGGGTAGAGTCATATGCAAAGGTCTCGGCATCATCTGTCGCAACTTTCGTTTCGACAGTTACTTCCGGCTTGCAAGCCAGTAATAATAATCCGGCAAGGGCCAGAAGAGAAAAGAAGGCATTAGATTTCATGGACGTCTTATTAAGCAAACAAGATAAAAGAAAATACCAGCACCGATGGCTAAGTAAAAAAGGCCTTTAAAAAGATTTTTGTCACCTGTTTCAGAAAGTGTATATATCTTGTTTTGAGTTGAAAATATTTTCTCAAAAAATCAATGACCCGCCTTATGGAATTACAGAAAGTAGATTTATTTATCATGACCAATGCCAAGTTTTTTGAAGCGCATCACCTGGGCTGGATCAGAGAACAGTTGATCCAGATGGACGATTCAAAATGGCCAACCCTGCAGATGCAACAGTTTAAAGACCCTACGACCTATCTTATCGTGTCGCTGTTAGGCGGAAGCCTGGGTATCGATAGGTTTATGCTGGGAGATACTGGTCTTGGTGTAGGCAAACTACTGACCTGTGGAGGGCTCGGCATATGGGCGATCATCGATTGGTTTATGATCATGCCGGCCGCACGTGAAAAAAATATGGTCCTTTTTCAAAGCGCCTTGAGTTATGCGTAACCTATGAACCGCAACAGACTCTATACAATTGTCCTCTTGGCTTGTACGGGTGGTTTCATTTGGTTATGGATACAAAATTCGGGAAACCTGATCGGGCAGACTGGTGATAACAGTGCATGCCTTATTAAAACTATAACAGGAGTGCCATGCCCTTCTTGTGGTACGACCAGATCTGTTTTCGAACTACTTGATGGCCATTTGATCAGTTCGATTAAATGGAATCCCATGGGGATCATCGTCCTGTTGATCATGATCATCAGTCCTGTCTGGATCCTCGCTGATGTGCTTTTCAAAAAGGATTCTTTTCTTCGCTACTATGGTCTGGCTGAAAATTATTTGAAGTCAAAATGGATTGCCATTCCTGCTATTGGATTGGTGGTCATCAATTGGATCTGGAATATTTGCAAAGGCTTATGATGACAACTTCCTCTATAGGATATATACCAGGTGACCATGAAGCCGAAAAAGCTTCTAATAGTTACCTGATGTCCCTGATCGCTGTGATCGCCGGACTTCCGCTTCCAATTATTAATCTGATCGCTACTGTTATTTTTTATCTCGGCAATAGGAAAGGAACCTATTTCGTAAGATGGCACTGCACCCAGGCATTATTGTCGCAGTTCTCCTTACTGATCATCAATTCCAATGGATTCTGGTGGACAGTTGGGATCCTCTTCCGCAATGGAGAGGTCACCAACCAGTACATTGCCTATATGATCACCGCTTTTCTCTTTAATCTCGTGGAGTTCATTGCCACCATCTACACCGCTATCCAGGTCCGTAAGGGCAAGCATATAGAATGGTGGTTTTATGGTGACCTGACCAATATGATCTGCAAAAAATAATATGCTTAAACCAATCATGCAGTTCGGAGCGATCGCAGCTTTATTTTTTCTGGTTTGGTTCGGCCTGGACCGGATTGACTGGATGACGCTATTCCAGGTCGAAAAGACCAGTAAGAATATTGAAGAAAAACTCGGTGAGCTATATTGGGATATTCTAAAAAAAGTCAACGAGGAAATCACAGATAAAGAAGTCGTTGCACCAATAGATTCTCTGTTAACCCGGATTTGCGAGCGAAATGATATTGACAGAGAGAAAATAAAACTGCATCTGGTCGATAAGGATGAGGTCAATGCCTTTGCCTTGCCCGACTATCACATGATCGTGTATACGGGCTTGATCCAGGATTGTGAAAATGAAGCGGAACTATGCGGTATCATAGCGCATGAACTAGCCCATCTCGAAAAGGGTCACATCATGCAGAAACTCGTCAAGGAAATAGGGCTGGCGGTCCTCATTTCCATGACCGCTGGAAATGGTAGTCCGGAGATCATCAAGCAAGCAGTCAAAGTACTGACTTCATCAGCCTATGACCGCAAGCTGGAGACGGAAGCTGATCTCACCGGATCAGAATACCTGATCAATGCCGGCATCGATCCTGAAGCTTTTGCTGCGTTTATGTTCAGAATGTCCGAGCAGGAAAAAGGTCTTCCGGACCAGTTGTTCTGGGTCAGCACTCACCCAGGGTCTGAAGAACGGACGCAAGCCATACTGGATTACATCAAAGACAGAGAGGTCAAAGTAGAGATGATCCTTGATTCTACGCAGTGGATGACGTTGAAGGAAAATCTATTGGAGGATTAATTTATTCTAAGGTTTTGAATCCTCTAAATTTATTTCTCGCGCAACGCCGCAACGCCGCTACGCCGCTACGCCACAGTTTATTTTTTCCATTGCTCCTTTCATCCTCTAGGATTTTGCGCGCAGAGACGCAGAGACGCAGTTAATTTTTCCCTTGCCCCTTGCTCCTTGCCCCTTGCTTTTCACCAATCCCCTGCATACCCCAACCCCACCTTGCTACTATGCCCGAGATATTCATAAAGCCTTCGGTTGATCTGCCGGATGTGATGATAATCATGCGCGAGCCAATTGGCCAACATAGTATAGGCCGTAAGCCTGCCGGCCTGGGGATGATCAAAACCATGATCCCAGGACGGATCTCTCAGGAGAGTCAATTGCTCGACAGATGCCTTTCGCTCTTCCAGGAAGGCTGAGAGTCGTTGCTCATAATCCTGTTCCATATATCTCCTTGAGGTGATCCATCCTACTGGGTCAATAGATGGCGGCATATGATCAGGGTTCTGCAATGCATGAAAAACCCTCACCCTGAAATCTTCGCGCTCTTCGTCATAGAGGTGGCATACAATTTCAAGCAAAGACCAGGCTTCAGGAGTTGGTTTCCATTTGATCATCGCTTCTTTATCTGCCAGCAGGTTTTTGAAAACTGCCCTGTTGGCCTGCAGTTGATGTATTATCTGTTCAGGTTTCATGCTATTAAAAATAAGGAACAAAATTTGCTTGCCTATGCAATATGTACCTTAACAGGCCTTTACGTTTATTGCTTTCAGCGATATTAGTGATTTGCGCTTCCACCATAGGAGCCCAGATTATTAATGTTGAAAAGAAACGAACCCCTACGGATTCAGCATGGGTCGGTTCGATCGAATTAAGTTTTGCGGGTTCAAAAACAACCAAATCAACAATTTCCATTTTCTCGGGTGGAACACTTCAGTATAAGCCCAAAAACCAAA
>JANNSS010000306.1:0-4056 GCA_031402955.1 Saprospiraceae bacterium | reverse complement strand
TGCCCCTAAATCCCCTAAAGGGGACTTCATTTTACAAGCACCATTTTAAGTCCCCTTTAGGGGATTTAGGGTCAAAATAAAAAAGCCGCAAGCGGGTGCTTGCGGCTTTGTATAAAACTATATTGGTATGAAAGTATGCGCTTATTGTTTTGAAATCTGTTGGGTGTAGAACTTATCACCCTGATTGACGGTGATGATGTAATTTCCCTGGGGCAGGTCTTTAATGTTGATATCGTTTTGATAATTGCCAGTGGCATTTTCGTTGCGGTCACTGTAGACTACCTTGCCATTGACATCGGTGATGGCTACTGTTAAAGGACCTGGTTTGGTGTTGAATGAAAACGAAAATACGCCGTCTGATGGATTTGGATAAATGCGTGCGTCTTCGAGTTGAAGAGTTTGGACATTATTTAAACCGTTCGGATCATCTATTCTTGCTTGATCCGGATCAACGGGAACTGGAAGCTCTGGCTGACCACAATCTGATCTTGACATGTGCTCAAAGCCTGGTATTTCTGACCAGCCCTTCAAATCTGCTTTTACCTTAAGTGATTTTCCATCGCGCTCATACTTTACAGTGACACGATCCCCTGGACGGAAATTGGAGAGCGCTGCAAATAATGTTGAAAAATCGCTCACCTCAAAACCATCAATATACCTGATGATATCACCTTCCTGAAGTCCGGCTTCCTGGGCTGCACCCTGATCAATCAACTTGCTGATTTGTGCACCGGTGAGTTCTCCTCTGGCGTCAGCGTAAACACCTAATGCTGCACAATTGTATTTCTTCTCGCCAACATTCACATAAGCGTGAGCACTGGTCTTTCCTCCATTGCCATGCCAGTAGCCGAAATGATTTTCTGTAATCACATTGGCATCAACATCTCTGGTGATGACGATGACTTTATCTTCATTGAGTGGTGTAGCCAGTGGGTCGAGGGTGCCTTCAACGGTGACCTGATCTCCTGCTGATCTGAACAGGAACAGTCGTTCACCTTCCACTTTCTGTACGCCGCCTTCTATCGTAACCTGTTGAATGATTTCAGGGTTGACTGCCATCTCTTCAAGCAGTTTAGCTGGTTCATCTCCTTCTGCAATGTAGGTTTCGGTTACGGTCTTGCCATTGTCGTCTACTTTTTTCGTAGTGATCGTGATACGTTTTGTGGTGTTTTCCACTGTGGTGGTGGTTTGCGCTACTGCCGAAAAGCCGAACAGCAGGCAAAAAGCAAAAAGTAAACTTGCTTGTTTCATAATGAAGTGGTTAATATGGTTTAATTGATTAGTATGAAATGAAAAGATAGTAGTTAAATATCGGGTTGTCAAGGCTTAGACTCCTTTATTCGATAGACAGATGCATCCTGAGGACGAATTACATACGTTGTTTGCTCATTGTCTTGAACTCCACCTTTGAATTACCGGAAAGTTCGATGCCTTGCTGTTGTTCGTAGAGTCTGAGGTACTTCTGATGAATAGCGTCGGGCATTTTCTCGCCATTGATCTTTAGTTTATCAGGTGTAAGCTGTACTTCAACCTCATCTCCTGGATCTACTAAACCATCGCGAACCATTTGATCGCTGAGGCTAACACTCGGGTATTTGAAACCATATACAAATGGCTGCGGTTGATCGAGCATACTTAATTCGCGCTCCAGTGTCCTGAGTTGTTCGCCATTGCCGGATTCCAGGTGTCTGAGTTCCTGGCGCATCTTATCTTGTTCAGCTCGCCATTGATTTGCATGATCGCGGGATTGTTCTCTCCATTCTTGCTGTTGTTCGCGCCATTGGTCGGCATGAGCTCGCCTTTCCTTACCCATTGATTCTGCATTTAGTTCCATGGCTTCGGCCCAGCTTTTCATTTCAGCATCGTTCATCAGTCGACCATCAATTGTAATGGAAGCAGGCATATCCCCTGAAAAGTTAATATGGTCAGCGCTGATAACTGCGGAGTCCCCACCATCCATCTTAATAATGATCGTTTGTTTCCCATTGATGATGGTAGTGTCATGAAGAATATTGAGTCCATTTCCCATGATTTCCGGATTATACATAGTGATGGTGTACCCATTCTCATTCCACAATTCTTTAAGTTGATTTAAATACTGTCGCTGCATTTTAGCATCATAGGGATAGGGCATCTCAGGCATTTCAGGAAACTCGGGCATTTCAGGCATCTCAGGCATTTCAAATTCAAAACCTTCTATCATGTAAGGCATATCCGGCATTATAGGTATTGCTGGTATTGAAGGAATAGTTGGCATTGTAAATTGAAAGCCTTCCATAACGATGGGGGCTGATATACCTCCAAACAGATCGTCAATCATCGCACTATAGGCTTCAAATTCGGATGGTTGTATTTCTTTACCATCGATGGTGAGTTCTTTGATGTCGCCATCTTCCATTTCAATACTGATATCCTGTTCATCTGTTTTCTTATGGATGCGGAAAGTCCCTTTGGTAGGAATAGAATCCGGTTTTGACTCCTCAAGAAATGCAACATGTGCTATTGTAGATACCGGTGCAGGTGGTACTAATTCCGCTTTGGAATCAATCGTGGTGTGACTGGTCAGTGTAAAGGCCAGGAAGCATAATGTAGTCAAGCTCAGGAGCACTGTTTTTTCCATTTGATTGTGATTTTTATAAGGAAGATTGAGAATACGTTGTATGCGGGCGAGCATGGCGCCTTTACGTGATGCAAAACCAACAGCCAGGGCAGGACCCTGACGTGTCTGCATCTCCTGGACGGTCATGAGTGCCTTTGCATAACCAAGATGGTCACCACACCATTTTACGGCCAGATCGTCTGCGCGATTTTCACGCTCTGATCTTACCATGCCGGAAATCCACCAGGTGATGGGATGGTAATAAAACAAGGTTTCGATAAACGACTGTACCAGGTTGGACAAATAATCCCTTCGTACAATGTGCGCGAGTTCGTGGGTCAGTATGGCTTCTACTTCTTTGGGAGAAAGTTGATTGAGGATACCCACCGGAAACAGGATAAGTGGTTTGAGATGCCCTATGGTTACAGGTGAATTGACCAGGGCAGTTTCGCCCGCTTTAGGTTTTACTTTTAACTTGAGCCTGGCAATGATCTGGTCTAATACATCCTGGATCTGTGTTTCAGGGATGGTTGTATTGCGCATATGTCTGACCCAACCCAGGCTAAATGCTAGTCTGATCATGAGGATCGTGACACCTCCCGACCAAATGGTGAGCATCATCGGCATCCTGACTTCGAGCCAGAAGGAAATTTTATCGGCCAGGGAAACTGGTTCGGTAGCACCTACGAGCACCAATCTGCCTGTGATCTCTGTCATGTTCCTGGCATCTGGTAACATGATAATAAAGGTTGCGAGGGCCATCACCACAATTAGCCAAAGTGCCAGTGTAGAAATGGTATAACGGGTATGGGCGCTTCGTCCAGGAATCAAACGCAGGACGACAAAAAGTAATAATCCGATCAAGGCGATCTGCCAGAGGGAATGGACAAACGTCCAACCGAGGGCTTTGATCCATTCGGACTGCATCCAGGAAGTGGTTAGGTTCATGATGGTTTGTTTTTTTCAAGTTGGTCAATCAAGGCTTTGATTTCGGCGAGTTCGTCCGGAGTGGTTTTGTGGTTGCCCAGAAGCTGGAGGGCGAGTTTGGACGCAGAGCCTTTATAAGCTGCATTTAAAAAGCGGTCCAGCAGGGCAGATTGGATTTTACCTTCTCTGACTTCAGCGGTGTAGACGTGTGTGCGTTGGGAGTCATCACGCTTGAGGAGTCCTTTCTCAAACATGATCTGCATGATCTTGAGGGTCGTGGTATAGCCAATGGATTTGTCCTGCGTGTCATTGAGCTGGTCATTGATTTCCCTGACGGTAGAGGGGCCTTTTTTCCACAGGATCTGGAGGATTTCCAGTTCGCCTTCGGTGGGTCTAATTTCGTTTGCCATAGTATATACGAATCGTTTCGTATACAATAATAGGGAAAGGGGATGATTTAGTACGAAGGAGTTCGTATTTTAAGATAAAATTAACATATGGGTCGACGAAGGCCTACCGTTTATAGAAAT